>JBJXGS010000244.1:0-4871 GCA_046160545.1 Burkholderiales bacterium | reverse complement strand
AAGGCGCGCTCGGCTTCCTTGTGGTCCTCGGTGAACCAGAGGCGCGCGAACGACGCCCGCGCGTTGCGCCGGGCCTCCGTGCCTGCCTGCGCCGACTCCGCTTCCGACAGGGCGGTCTTGATCGCGTGCAGGGAAAGCGGGGCCACTTCGGCAAATGTCGCGGCGAGTTCGAGTGCGCGCTCGAGGGCCTTTCCGTCCGGCACGACTTCATCCACGAGGCCAATGTCGCGGGCCTCGCTGGCGCTCACGCGCTTGCCGGTATACAGCAGCATGGCCGCAGACCCGCGCCCGACTGTCTTCAACAGGCGCGGCACCCCATCCCAGCCGGGGATGATGCCCAGGCGCGACTGCGGAAAGCCAATCTGCACCGACGCATCCGCGATGCGCAGGTCGCACGCCAGGGCGAGCTCCGAGCCGCCGCCGACCGAGAATCCATTGATCGCGGCGATTGCAGGAAAAGGCAGCGCCTCGATCGCATCGCAGACATCGCGCATCAGGTTGAAGACCTGGTCGAGTTCCTCTGCGGAGGACAGGCGCGCGTAGGCCTTGACGTCACCGCCGGTGCAGAAATAGCGCGGGCCGGAGCCGGTAATGATGAGCGCGCGCAGCGCCGGGTCAGAGGCGCAGGCGCGCACCTGGTCCGCAAGCGCAAGCGCGACCTCGCGGCTGATCGCGTTGCCCGCCTCGGGCCGGTTAAGCCGCAGGACCAGCGCCGCGCCATGGCGCTCTGCAAGGACGAGCTGGCCGGTTGGCGTCGCCACCCGCCCCTACTCCGCCTTGATGCCGAAGTCCTTCACGATCTTGGTGTAGCGCTTGATGTCCTCGGCCACCAGGGCATCGAGCTGCTCCGGCGAACCGCCGATGATGCGCCCGGCCTGCGCCTCGATGCGCTCCCTCACCTGCGGCGACTGTAGCGCCTCCAGCGTCGCTTCATGCAGCACCTTGACGACCGAATTCGGCGTCGCCCGCGGCACGAACATCGCGATCCAGGTGTCCATGTCGTAGCCCGGAAATCCGCTCTCGGCGATCGTCTGCACATTGGGCAGCAGCGACGAGCGCTGCGGTGAGGTCACCGCGATCGCCTTCAGCTTGCCGGCGCGGACATGCGGCAGCAGGCCGGCGGAAGTCGACAAGATGTAGGGCACCTGGCCGCCCAGCACGTCGGTGATCCCCGGACCCGCGCCGCGGTACGGAACGTGCGTGAACTTGGCGCCGGCAAGCGATTCCAGGTAGGCGGCTGCAAGGTGACCTGGCGACCCCACGCCGCCATTGGCGAGGATGCGCTTCCTGTTCTCGCCCGGCGCCTCGAGCTTTAGGAACTCCTGCAGCGTGTTCGCCTCGGCCTTCGGGTGCGCCGCCAGCATCTGGCCCAGCGACCCGACCAGCGTCACGCCGCGCAGGTCCCGCTCGGTGTCGTAAGGCAGCTTGGGATAGAGCGCCTGGTTGATCGCGTGCGTGTTGACGTTGAAGCTCACGGTGTAGCCGTCCGGCGCGGAGCGCGCGACCGCATCGGTTCCCAGGATGCCGCCGGAGCTTGGCCGGTTCTCGACCACCACCGTCTGCTTGAGGATCTCTCCCAATCGGACATTGAGCGAGCGGGCGATCGCGTCGGTGCCGCCGCCGGTGGCGAATCCGACCACCAGCTTGATCGGGCCCCTGGTCGGGTACTCCTGCGCGAAAGCAGTCGATGCGGAAAGTACGGAAAACGCCGCAACTACGGCAAGGCCCTTCAGGATCGCGCGTGTCATGTCTGTTCCTCCTTGGATGAGACGGTACCGCCGTAGCCGCCGTCAAGCTCGGGCTCGACAAAGTGCATGAGCAGGCCGCCGCCGAAATTCGACGGGTGCACGAAGCCGATCTTGGAACCGCGCCCGCCCGGACGGCCGACGAGGTCAATCATGCGCCAGCCCTCGGCAGCCAACCTGGGCAGGAGCGCGTCGATGTCGCGCGTCGCGAACGCGACATGCGCGAGCCCGGGACCGCGCCGGGCCACGAACTTGGCGATCGCGCTCTGGTCACCCTTGGTGTTGCCCTGCTCTTCGCCAAGGCTCTGTTTCGGCTCCATGGCCGGATCGTAATCCATCAGGAGCTCCAGCTCGCAGTCGCCCACAGTGATGAAGACGTCGCGCAGGCCGCCAAGGATCTGCAGCGGCCGCGCGTGGTAGACGGCGCCGTACTTGTCGGAGATGAAGCTCTCGGTGACGTTGCGGATTTCGACGTCGGTCTGTGTGCTTTCGATCGGGCAGCCGAGATTGCCGGTGAAGACGCGCACGGTGGCGTCGTTGTCGTCGGTCGCCACGCCCAGATGGTCGACCTTGTAGGCGGCTCCGGCCTTGGCCGCAACGGCGAACGGCTCGATGAAGCGAGTGCGGATGCCGACCGTCGCGGACGGATCGATCGAGACGAAGCGCCTGCCGTCGGGCCCCACGCCAGCGCGGGAGACGGGCAGTGCGTGCCGCGCCGCCGTCGCCGCCGGGTCCGCAGAGGCAAGCGCCATGTGATGGACGCCCGGAAAGCGCGGCTCGTCCAGATAGGGATCGTCGACTTCGAACACCGCGAGGGCGGAGTTGCCGATACCGAAGAAGGGAATCGCGCGCCCCTGCAGCGGCACATCGGTGCGCTGCAGCCCGAGGGAATCGCCGAGGAAGTGGCACACCGGCGCCAGGTCGCGCGCAACCAGCGCCACGTAGCTCATCGCATAGCCCGCCATGATCAGGCCTCCTCGCGCTCGACGAAATGCGCCAGCACGCCGCCGAATCCGGCGGGGTGGATGAATCCGATCCGGGCGCGGCGCGAACCCGGGCGGCCGACCTTGTCGATCAGGCGATAGCCTGCCTTGCCGAGTCGGTGCAGCGTGGCGTCGATATCCGGCGTCTTGAACGCGAGGTGGTGCAGCCCGGCGCCGCGCGCAGCGACAAAGCGCGCAATGGCGCTGCGATCGCCACGGGTATTGCCCGCCGCGTCATGCTTTGCGGCATCGGCGCTCACGTCGCTGGTCAGGTCCTGGAGGAACTCGAGTTCGCAGTCGCCGACGGTGATGAAGGTCACCCGCACGCTGCCGACCAGTCGCGACGGCCGGGTGTGGAATATGTAGCGGTGGGTATCCGAGGTGAAATTCTCGGAAATGGTCTCAACCTCGCTGTCGGTCTGCTGGCTTTCGTAGACGCAGCCCAGGCGGTCGATGAACACCGCGCGCGCGCCCTTGTTGTCGGTCGAGGCCACGCCGATGTGGTCGATGCGCTCGACAATGTCGGAGCGGGCCGGCGCGAGGCCGAGCGGCTCGGTAAACCGCACGCGCACACCGCAGGTGGCCGGCGCGGCCAGGCTGATCTGCGCCCTTGCGTCCAGCCCCTTGGAAAGGCTGCCTGCGACCGACAGGCCCGCGTCCCGGGCGGCGGACGCCGGGTCGGCGGCACACAGCGCGAGGTGATGGACGCCCTTCCTCGGATCCGGGCCCAGAAACGGATCGGTTTGCGCGAACAGCGCCAGCGCTGTCGCGCCAACGGAGATCAGCGGAACGCTCGAGCCGCCGCACTTGAAATCGCGGCGCGGCAGGCCGAAGTCCGTCTCGAAGCGCGCGGCGCTGGCTTGCGGATCATCGACGACCAGCGCCAGGTAGGCTAGGTCGGCGGCTTTCTGCGGCGCGGGCATGCGGGTCACTCCCCTGAACAAAGAATGGTCTTGGCGGCCGCGAGCGCATCGATGCGCGCGGGCGCAATGCCGAAATCGGCGAGGACCCGGCGGCTGTCGGCGCCCAGCAGCGGCGGCGCGGTGCGCACCGAGCGACCGCCCATGCCGGCCATGCGGATCGGGTTGGCCACCAGGCGCAGCTTGCCAAGGGTGGGATGGTCGACTTCTTCGACGATTCCGGTCTCGTTGACATGCCGGTCTTCGAACACCTGGTCGAGCGTGAAGATCGGGCCGGCCGGCAACCCGAGCTTGACCAGGTCGAGCGTCCACTCCATCTTGCCGCGGGTGGCGAAGACGGCGTTGAGTTTCGCCTTCAGGGCGGTGCGATTGCGCATGCGCGCCGCGTTATCCTTGAAATCGGGATGCGTGGCCCACTCCTCGTGTCCAACCAGCTTGCACAGCTTGACCCACATGTCTTCGGTAGCGGCTGCCATGTTGAACGGGCCATCGCTCGCCTCGAACATGCCGTAGGGACAGACGACCGGATGGTCATTGCCGGCGACGCCGGGCGTGTCCCCCAGCGACAGCTGCCGCTGGCCCTGCACGGTGAGCAATCCGATCAGGCCTGCCAGCAGCGAGGTCTCGACCAGTTGGCCGCGTCCCGTCGCCATGCGCTGGATCACCGCCGCCTGGACGCCGAGCGCCGCCCACATGCCCGCGACGACATCGCCGATCGGGATTCCGACCCGGACCGGGCCGGATTCCCGGTGGCCGGTGAGGCTCATGAGGCCAGACATGCCTTGCGCGATCTGGTCGACGCCCGGCCACTCGC
The DNA here is from genome assembly GCA_046160545.1 of Burkholderiales bacterium. GTDB lineage: Bacteria > Pseudomonadota > Gammaproteobacteria > Burkholderiales > JAEUOS01 > JAEUOS01. The sequence goes on along the minus strand of JBJXGS010000244.1, from coordinate 409 downwards.
CGTAGGGCCCGGTGGTGCCGAATCCCGTGATCGAGGCAAAAATCAGCCGGGGGTTGCGCGCAGCCAGCGTCGCGTAGTCCATCCCCATGTCGACCATCGCGCCGGGCTTGAAGTTCTCGACGACGATATCGACCTTGTCGGCCAGGGTGCGAATCAGTTCCAGGCCTTCCGGGTCGCGGAAGTTGACCGCGAGGCTGCGCTTGTTGCGGTGAATGCTGAGGTAATAGACGCTGATACCTTCGGTGAACGGCCCCCAGCCGCGCACCATCTCGCCTGCCGGCGTCGGCTCGACCTTGATGACGTCGGCGCCCAGGTCGGCGAGGATCGTGGCGCAGAATGGTCCCGCCAGCGCCCTCGAGAGATCGAGGACGCGCAGGCCGGCGAGCGGCAGTTCGGATCGCTTGCTCAT
>JBJXGS010000243.1:0-21980 GCA_046160545.1 Burkholderiales bacterium | reverse complement strand
TGCCCGGGCTGCAGTAGCGCATGAAATACCAGGCCGAATCGACAAAGGTGTCCAGCGTGTCGGTTTCGCGCCGGGCCGGCTGGCTGCAGATCGGGCAGACGACGCCGGCGTGGACGCCAGCGTGCTTGTTGAGCGGGTTGCCCGAGCCATCCGGAATGCAGTCTTCCGGCAGTACCACCGGCAGATCCTTCTCCGGCACCGGCACGGCGCCGTGGTCCTCGCAATGGATCATGGGGATCGGTGTTCCCCAGTAGCGCTGGCGCGAAATGCCCCAGTCGCGCAGGCGCCAGGTGACGCGCTTCTCGCCCAGGCCCAGCGTAGTCAGTTCCATGGCGACCGCGTCGACAGCCGCTCCGAACGCCAGGCCGTCGTACCTGCCCGAATTGACGCACATGCCACCGCCCTTGTCGGCGTAGTGCTCGGCCCAGGCGTCGGTGGAAAAGGGTTTGCCCGCGACCCGCACGACCTCCTTGATCGCCAGGCGATACTTTTTCGCGAATGCGAAGTCGCGCTCGTCGTGCGCCGGCACGCCCATGACTGCGCCGTCGCCATAACTCATGAGCACGTAGTTGCCGACCCACAGCGCCACCTGCTCGCCGGTGAGTGGATGGGCGACGGAGAGTCCGGTGGGGATGCCTTCCTTTTCCTTCAACGCAAGCTCGGCCTCGGTGGTGCCGCCTTTCTTCGCCTCCGCGACAAAGGCCGCCACGGCCGGGTCGCGCGCGGCCGCGACCGCGGCCAGCGGGTGTTCGGGCGCCACGGCGCAGAAGGTCACGCCCATGATGGTGTCGGCACGCGTGGTGAAGACGTACATGCGACCGTCCTGTACTAGGCGGCCGTCGGCGTCGCGGATGTCGTGGGTGAAGGCGAAGCGCACGCCTTCACTCCTGCCCAGCCAGTTCTCCTGCATCAGGCGCACGCGTTCCGGCCAGCCGGGCAGCTTTGTGAGCGTGTGGTCGAGCAGTTCCTGCGCGTAGTCGGTGATCTTGAGGTAGTAGCCGGGGATTTCGCGTTTCTCGACCAACGCGCCGGTGCGCCAGCCGCGACCGTCGATGACCTGCTCGTTGGCGAGCACGGTCATGTCGACCGGATCCCAATTGACGATCTGCGTCTTGCGGTAGGCGATGCCCTTCTCAAGCATCTTCAGGAACAGCCACTGGTTCCATTTGTAGTAGCGCGGGTCGCAGGCCGCCATCTCGCGACTCCAGTCGATGGCCAGGCCCATGGCCTGCATCTGCCGCTTCATGGTCGCGATGTTCTCGTAGGTCCACCTGGCTGGCGCGACGCCGTTTTTCATCGCCGCGTTCTCGGCCGGCAGGCCGAACGCGTCCCACCCCATGGGCATCAGGACGTTGTAGCCATTCATGCGCAGATGGCGTGTCATGACGTCGTTGATGGTGTAGTTGCGCACATGCCCCATATGCAGCTTGCCCGACGGGTAGGGCAGCATCGAACAGGCGTAGTACTTGGGCTTCTCCTGGCCTTGCGCGTTGCGCGCGCCCTCGACGACGCGATAGGCGTCGGTCGCGTTCCAGTGCGCCTGGGCGGCGGCTTCGACCTCGTTGGGGTGATACTTGTCCTGCATGGGGGTGCCGCCTGATTCGAACAAACACAAAATTATAGCGGCCGGACCGTGGTTTTAGTCCTGCATCAGAGCGTGACTTGCATCACAATCCGGGGGCGTTTGGCGCATCCGCTCCGAGTACCGTCGGCGTACATCGGTCAAGACGGACCAACCTTGAAGGAAACCTCATGAAACTCCATCCCCTCGTAGCAGGCCTGGTACTTGGATTGGCGTCCTTTGGCGCCCTCGCCGCGCCGACCGCGGTTGTCGAGGGTGTGCAGATGCCCGCATGGGTGGAGCGTGGCGGCACGCGCGAGCCCTTGAGCGCGGGAATGGAACTGCGCGCTGCCGACAAGATCAGCACCGGCGCCAACGCGCGCATCCTCTTGCGCATGGTCGAGGGTAGCCAGGTCAAGCTGGGCGAGAACGCGCTCCTGACGCTGGACAGCCTCGGGCAGCGCCAGGAGAACAAGCAGACCTTCGTCCAGGCCGCGCTGGCGGTGGCACGCGGCGCGTTTCGCTTCACCACCGACGCCCGTGCCAGGTTTTCCAGCCGGCGCGAAGTCAATATCCGGGTGGCTACCGTCACGGCCGGCATTCGCGGCACCGACCTGTGGGGCAAGTCGGCGGACGACCGCGACATCGTCTGCCTGATCGAAGGCGCAATCTCGGTGCAGCGCGACAGCGAGGCACCGGTGGCGATGAACCAGGCCCTGCAGTTCTACATTGCGCCCAAGGCTGGCGGGCAGCGCGACGCGTCGCGCGCCGCCAGCCTGGCCGCCGTGACGCCAGAGCAGTTGCAACAATGGGCAGCGGAGACCGAGATCGCTGTCGGCCAGGGCGCGGCGCGACGCGGCGGTCGCTGGAAGGTCATTGCCGCATCCAGCAGCAACCAGAACGAGGCACTGGCCGTCTATGACCGTCTGCGCGCCGAGGGCTTCGCCGCGAGCATTTTCCCGATCGGTTCGGCCCAGACGCGCAGCTACGAGGTACGGGTTGGCGGCCTGCCCAGCCGTGCCGAGGCGGATGCCTTGGCCGGGCGCCTGGAGCCGGTCATCGGTGCACGGCCGCGCACGGCGATGTAGCCCGCGTCAGAACTGAAGCCGAGGTATTGCACCGGCTCGCCTGGCGACCGGTGCAGGGTGTTGCGGGACTTGATCGCAAATGGCCGCGCAGCAGGTTTGCACAAGTGTCGCGTTGCGATGGCGGACTTCGGTCAAAATGGGGGTTGAGGTTTCAAGCCCCCCGTGATGCGCATCGACCGCCTGCAACGGTTCTTCCCCTTTCTTGCCTGGTATCCCTTCAGCGCCGCGGTGTTGCGCGCCGATGTGATCGCCGGCATCACCGGCGCCCTGGTACTGGTACCTAAGGCGATGGCGTACGCCCAGCTGTCGGGACTGCCGGTGCATTTCGGTCTCTACGTGGCGTTCGTCCCGGCGATCCTGGGCGCGCTGTGGGGCTCGTCGCGCCAATTGGCTACCGGCCCGGTGGCGATCATTTCGCTGATGACCGCGGCTGCGCTCACCCCGTTGGCGGCGCCGTTCTCCGATCAGTACATCGAGCTCGCGCTGCTCCTGACCCTGATGGTGGGCGCGATCCAGTTCGCACTCGGCGCCTTGAAGCTCGGCGCGATCGTCAACTTTGTCTCGCACCCGGTGATCCTGGGCTTCATGAATGCGGCGGCGATCATCATTGCGCTGTCGCAGCTTGACATGCTGCTGGGCATTCCCAAGGGGCGCAGCGGCTCGTTCCTGGGCGATATCTGGGACATGCTGTCGTATCTGCCGCAGACGCACCTGCCGACCCTGGCGATGTCGGCCGGAGCGCTCGCGCTGATGGTGCTGCTCAAGCGTGTGCCGGCGGTGGCCAAGCTCAACGTGCTGATCGCGGTTGCAGTGACCATTCTTGTCAGCGCATGGGCGGGCTATGAGCGCCTGGAACGCGCCAGCGTCGCGCAGATTGCGGATACCGAAGTGCGCGAGCGGGTCATGCGCTACGTCGACGCCGCACAGCGCATCAAGGCGCTCGAAGCGCGTGCGCTCGAGCAGGCCGCGCAGCTGCGCAGGCTGCAGGGCGGCGAGCCGCGCGCGGTAGCCGCGCTGCGTCACGAGCTGCATTTGAGCGAACTCGATGCGGCGGACTTGGCGCTTGAGAACAAGGAGCGCTGGGGCAGGCTTCTGCGGGTCTCCTTCGAGCGCGCGCTGCCCGCGCCTGGCGCTGCTGCCAACCTGTACCTGAGCGGCCAACGACCGGCCGGTACGCAAGGCGACGGGCAGACCTGGCGCATCAAGAAGCTCTCCGGCGGCGATCTGCATTTGAGCGGCGGAGGCGACGTCGTCGGGCAGATTCCTCAGGGGCTGCCGGCGTTTCGAGTGCCCAAGATCGGCTGGGATGCCCTGGCCGCGCTTATGTCGGCAGCACTGGTCATCGCGTTGGTCGGTTTCATGGAATCGGTCGCGATGGCCAAGGCAATCGCTGCGAAGACGCGCCAGCGCCTGGATCCGAATCAGGAACTCATCGGCCAGGGCGTGGCCAATCTTGGTGGCGCGTTTTTCCAGTCCTACCCGGCCTGCGGCTCGTTCACGGGCTCGGCGATCAACCTGCAGGCCGGGGCGCAGACCGGCCTGGCGATGATCTGCAACGGACTGTTCGTCGTTGCCACACTCCTGGTGCTGACGCCATTGCTTTACCACCTGCCGAAAGCGACCCTGGGGGTCATCATCCTGATGGCGGTGACCACCCTGGTGACGCCGGCGGCGCTGCGCCACACCTGGCGCGCCAGCCGCGCCGATGGCCTGGTGGCCGCCACGACCTTTGTGGTCACGCTCCTGGCCGCACCGCATCTGGACCGCGGCATCCTGATCGGCGCCGCGCTGGCGGTGCTGATCTATCTTTACCAGACCATGCGCCCGCGCCTGGCCGAACTGGGGCGCCATCCTGACGGGGCACTGCGGGACGTGAAGGCTCATGAGGGCCTCGCAACCAGTCCCGAAGTCCTGGTGCTGCGCTTCGATGCAGGGCTTTACTTTGCAAACGCCGCCTTCTTCGAGGAACAGGTGCTCGAAGCGGTGGCCCGCAAGCCGGGGACGCGGATTCTGCTGCTGGCCGGCGCAGGCATCAATCGCATGGATTCCGCCGGTGAAGAGGTCGTGCGCCATCTGGTCGAACGACTGCGCGCCGGCGGCATCGAAGTCCGGTTCAGCGGGCTCAAGAAGCAGGTGCTCGATGTCATGCGCCGCACCGAGCTTGACCTGCTGATCGGGCAGGAACACCTTTTTGCCGGCGATGACGCGGCGCTCGCGGCCATCTACCAAGAGCTCGGCCGCAACGGGCGCGGCGAACTCCTGCCGCCTGCCGGGAGCGCAGCGAGCCAGGCGGCTTGAACGAGAAGCGGCGCGCGGTCCTGGCACTGCTAGACCCTGCCAAGTCGCCCCGTATACTCTTGACGGCCGGCCGCTATAGGCCTGTCGCGATCACAAGAGGAGACTGCTGGTGAAAAAGATGCTGCGTCAAGTCGCCGCCTTAGGGCTCGTCTTCGCCTGTACTGCGGCCGCGGCGCAGACCTGGCCGGCACGGCCGGTGAAGACCATCAATCCGTTCGCCGCCGGTGGTCCGTCGGACGTGCTCGGCCGGCTCATCAACGAGCGCTTAAGCCAGCGCCTGGGACAGCCGTTCCTGACAGAGAACCGGGTGGGCGCGGCAGGACTGATCGGCGTCGATGCCGCGGTCAAGTCGCCACCCGACGGCTACACCTTCGCCTGGGTGGTCGATTTCATCCTCGTGTTCAATCCGTTCCTGTACCCCAAGATGCCCTTCGATATCGAGAAGGATCTGCAGCCGGTCGCGACCTTTGCCGCAACCGAGGTCGCGCTCGTGGTACATCCGACGGTGCCGGTCAAGACCATGGCGGACTTGATCGGCCATGCCAAGCAAACGCAAGTTGCGTTCGCATCGGCCGGGGCCGGGTCTCCCGGACACGTCTTTGGCGAACTTTTCAAGCGCGAGTTCAACCTGGCGCAGATGGTGCACATCCCCTACAAAGGCAACGCGCCGGCCTCGCAAAGCATCGTGGCCGGCGAGACGCAGTCCTTCTTCGGGGCGTTGCCCGGCACCATCGCCAACATCCGCGCCGGCAAATTGCGTCCGCTGGCGGTGTTCTCGCGCGAGCGCCTGCCCTACCTGCCGGACGTGCCGACAGCACGCGAACAGGGGTTTCCGAAATTCGAGGTGCAGAACTGGTTCGGCATTGTGGCGCCGGCCGGTACGCCGCGCGAGATCGTCAGCCGCATGGCGCAGGAGGTCGCGACCGTGGCACGCGAGCCGGAGTTCCTGGCTCGCCTGGAGAAATCCGGCTTTTCGCCGCATGCCTCTAACCCGGACGAAATGCGCGCGCTGATTCGCCGCGACGCCGCGCGCTGGGGTGAATTCATCCGCAGTGCCGGGATTCGCGGCGAGTAGCCGACACGCGGCGGCGCAGCGCCTCAGGCCGCGTATGCCAGGCGCGGCACGGCGGGTTTTCCGCGCACCTCCGCCTCCTCGAATTCAGCCGCCTGGATCGCGCGGTCCAGTGCCGCGCGCAGGTCCTTGGCCGATTCGAGCGTGAGTTCGACCGCTGCGCGCGCCCCGGCATCGAGGCGGTTGTTGATGAAGTCAAGCGTGATGACGTCGCAAAGCGGGGCATGACGCGCGTGGTCGTAGGCGATGACCGCATGCGTCAGGGGAAACCAGGCGTCGCCACGCTTGGCCATGCCGTCCGCATGCACGGTCTCGATGATGGAGGTGCACATGAGTGGACCCCCTACTTGGCCAGGTGCTTGCCGAAAAAGCCGAACACGCGACTCCAGCCGTCCATGGCCTGTTCGGGGCGGTACAGCGGCCGGTGCCAGTAGAAGAACCCGTGGCCGGCGCCGTCATAGCGGTGAAACTCGTGTGCCTTGCCGTGCTTCTTGAGTTCAGCCTCGTGCAAGTCGACCTGTTCCGGACTTGGTGCGCGGTCATCGTTGCCGAAAAGACCCAAGAGCGGGCAGGACAGGTCGGCGGTCATGTCGACGGGTGCCACCGGTGTCTTCGCGTTGAGTTCCTCCTTGCCCATCACGACGCGACCGCCCCACAGGTCGACGCAGGCATCCACATCCTTCCTCTTGCTTGCGTATATGACGGCATGCCGTCCGCCGGAACAGGAGCCGAACAGGCCGACCTTGCCATTGTGGGTGGGCTGGGAGCGCATCCACTGCACGGCCGCCGCGGTGTCGCCGACCATCTGGGAATCCGCGATGCCGCCGCCTGCACGCACCTTGGCGGCGACGTCATCGGGACTTCCCGGGCCGTCCCGCTCGTAGAGGTTGGCGCAGATCGCCATGTAGCCATGATGCGCGAAGCGGCGCGTGGTCTCGATATAGTGCTCGCTCCACCCCGGCAGGTGGTGGATCAGCACCACGCCCGGAAACGGGCCCGGGCCGGCAGGCCGGGCGACGTAGGCGCCAATCGGGGTTCCCCCGTCGCCATTCAAGGTGATGTTTTCGCAGGTCATGCTGCGGTAGAAGGACATGGTGATTTTCCTGGTTCTGGGTTGATCGAAAAGCCGGGCGAAAGTCGTGGGCGGTCGCGGCGCATCGCGCTGCCCCGTCTGTCTTGAGCATGCGCATCGCGAGTATGCGACAAATGCCGCTGGCGAACTGGCCTAAACTCGATATCGGCCGATGACCTGAAAGCAGGGTGTGCGCCAAACCGGGAAATCATACGGGAGACCGACTTGGAACCACTGGCAAGGGGCGCGTTGCAAGGACCACTGCAAGGCTTGCGCGTGATCGAGATCTGCAGCACGATCGCCGGCCCGGTATGTGCCCGGTTGATGGCCGATTTTGGCGCCGATGTGATCAAGATCGAACCGGGCGAGGGCGATCCGGGTCGGCAACTGGGCGCGCATTGCGGCGATGTTTCGCTTTTTGCCGCGTCGATCCTTCGCGGCAAGCGCTCCGTCGTGCTCGACCTGAAAACGCCGCAAGGCTGCGAGGTCGCCCGTGCGCTGATTGCGCAGGCTGACATCCTGGTGGAAAACAATCGGCCGGGCGTGATGGAGCGCCTCGGACTGGGCTATGCGGCGCTGTCCGGGGTCAATCCCGGTCTGGTCATGGTGCGCATCAGCGGCTACGGCCAGGACGGACCGTATGCGGAGCGACCCGGCTATGGCGTGATTTGCGAGGCCGTTGCCGGCGTCAGGCACATGACCGGGGATCCGGACCGGCCGCCCTCGCGTGTCTCGCTCGCGACAACCGACTACCTGTCCGCGGTTTATGCAGCCTTCGGCGCCGTCTCCGCAATTCATGAACGGTCGCGTAGCGGGCGGGGCCAGGTGGTCGACGTGGCACTTTACGAGGCAGCGTTTTCTCAGATGGAACTCCACGTCCCTGCCTATGAGAAGCTTGGATTGGTGCCGACGCGAACCGGCATGAACGTGGCGAGTGCGGCGCCCAACAGCCTCTACCCTACGGCGGGCGGCGGCTGGGTGCTGATTGCGGTCAACAACGACGCCATCTTCGCGCGTCTGGCGGCGATCATGCAGCAGCCCGCACTGCTGACCGACGAGCGCTATGCAACGGTCCGCGCGCGCGGCACTGCCGAGAACACGCATGCGCTGAATGCGATCGTGGCGCAGTGGACAGGTCGGTTTCCAGCCGCTGAACTCGAGGCGAAGCTGCGCGAAGCTGAAGTGCCGAATGCGCGCATCTACACCATGGCCGACATCTTTGCAGACCCGCACTACGCCGCGCGTGGCATGCTGGTCGCGGTGCCGCATCCGGTTCTCGGTGCGACGGTTCAGGCAGGCATCGTCCCGAAGCTGTCGCGCACACCGGGCTCGATCCGCAATACCGGCCCCGACATCGGCGCCGATACCCTGGAAGTACTCAAGGAAGCCGGGCTTAGCGATGCCCAGATCGAGGCGTTGATCGCAAAGAACGTCGTCAAGGCAAGTTGACGAAGTACTGCGCTCAAGCGAGCTGGCGCTGAATGATCGACTGATGCTCCGTGAGCAGGGGGCGACCATCGGTCGTCTCGTATTCGTTGGCTGTTTCGAAAATCATCATTGCGCCCCCGCGCGCTCCCTCGCGATAGCGAGCTGCCGCAAGGACACTGCGGGCGCGCACCGTTTCCCCCACCCGCAGCAGCGAATGGATTTGCGCCTTGTTCGATCCGTTCAGGAGTCCCTGCGCCGGAAGACCGAAGATCTGCGCGATGTTGCGACCGACCTCGGATGCTCCCTCCCGACCGAAAGCCTCCGGATCGGTGCTCAGTTCGCGCCTACCCGGCGCGTGTGACAGGGCGTGGATCGGAAACAGCGGAGGTGCTACGACCGTCCCATAGGGGCTCTGCGCTCCTGCTTGCGCGTCGTAGTGCAGCGGTCGCAGGTTCATGACCGCTTCGGCAAAGAGCCGGAGGCGGGAGAGTCCTACCGGCGAGTAGGCGGTGACGGAATCGATTTCGCTGCCGACGCTGCGCCGCACCGCTTCCGGGATGTTGGCGTCGGCAACCGCTTCGGGATGCGTCAAGGCCTCGCCTTCGCGCAGCAGATCGAGGGCATCGAGGGGCGGCGTTCCGCCTGTCGTAAACAGGACCACCGCCGTACCGCTGGTGGTCACCCGTGCCGCGTCCAGGTTACGGATGTTGAGGTCAACGTGAACGAACGTGCGCTCGCCGGTTTTTTCGATGCGCCGAACGACTCCGCCAACCGCCAGGGACTGACCCACCAGGTCCATGCCGACGAACCGGTAGTCCAGGCGCCAGATCCAGCCGGCGCCTGCGAAGGCCTGGTCGAGGAATTGCACCAGCAGGTGCTGCTTGAGCGCGCCATTGATCACCGTGTGCGGCAGCTTCGCCACATTGCGCGCATAGTCCAGGTCATAGTGGATCCTGTCCCAGTTTTCCTGCGCGGCACACCAGCGCGCGATGCGGCTGCTGGTCCACGGGCCCTTGTTCTGCGTCGGCAGCTCAGCGCCGACTGCGATGGTGTCGATGGCCAGCATTTTCCAATCCGACGGTCACTCGACCTTGATGCCGGTGTCCTTGATGATCTGTGCCCAGCGCAGGTTGTCGGCAGCGATGTCGGCGGCGAACTGCTCCGGCGAGTTGCCGACGATGTTGCTGCCGAGGGCCCCGAGGAATCGCTCCCTGACCCGTGGTGTCGCAAGAATCCTGACGACCTCCTCGTGCAGTCGCGCGACGATAGTCCTGGGCGTGCGGGCGGGCGCCAGCAGTCCGATCCAGCCGGAGATATCGAGGCCTGAGGTGCCGGCATCCGCGAACGACTCGACAGAAGGGAGCGCGGGATGGCGGCTGGTCAATGCGATGGCCTTGAGCTTGCCCGCGTTCAGGTGCGGCAATACGGGTGGGATGCCGGCAAATTGCATCGGCACCTGGCCGGCTAGGACGTCGACGATTGCCGCACCTCCGCCCTTGTAGGCCACGTGGGTGAATCTGGTGCCGGTCAGCCGCTCGAAGATCAGCATCACAAGGTGCGGGGTGCTGGCATGCCCGGACGAGGCGTAATTCAAGCCGGGATTCTGCTTCGCATGGGCGATCAGCTCCTTCGTGTTGCTGACTGGAAACGAAGGATGGACGACGAGAACCAGCGGCAGGTCGGAGATTTTGCTGATCGGCGCGAAGTCCTTGATCGGGTCAAACGGAATCTTGGCGTAGACGTGGGGGTTGATCACCAGCGTCGAATCCAGGGAGACCAGAAGGGTATAGCCGTCGGGCGCGGACTTCGCGACCAGGTCATTGCCGATGTTTCCGTTTGCCCCAGGGCGATTCTCGACCACGAACTGCTGGCCCAAGTTCTCGCCGAGTGCCTGTGCGATGGTGCGTCCCACCACGTCGGTGGTGCCGCCCGCCGCGAACGGCACGATCATGCGAACCGGTCGCATGGGATAGGTCTGTGCGATCGTGCAGGTGGCCGCCAACAGCAGGACCGCGCCCAAGATCGTTTCAGCCCGGAATAAGGCGAGTAAACGCAATTTCGTCCCTCCTTCCATTCGCGGAATCTGCGGGAGTTGCCGCGCCGACGAATGATGACCACGCGGCGATACTACGCTTGGGCGCCATTCACGTCCATGCTCGAGCCGCCGATCGCCGAAAGCTTTCATTGCTTGCGCAAGTGCGCCTCGTGCTCGCTGCCGGAGGCCTTGCCAAGGCCACCGCGCTCGCGCCGCGCGCAATCAGGCAGGCAAGACGTGCAGCGAGCGCAGCCGATCCGCCTCCACGTCTTCGAACCAGGACTCGAGTTGGCGCAACATCCGGGCGACACGCTCTGGCTGTTGCGCTGCCAGATCTTCGCGCTCGCCGGGGTCGGTGTCGAGGCGATAGAGCTCTGCCGGTTCGGGGGGCGGGAGGCGCAATTGCGGTACCGGGACGAGTTGGCGCGGTTGTTCCGGGTCGAGCTTGTGCGCCAGGTCCCCCTCGACGAAGGCCTGCATGTGGGCCAGGTCTTCTGCGGTCGCGTATAAATCCTTGTTGAAAAAGCGGGTGCCGGAGATCGTCGGGCGCACCAGTTTCCAAGGGCCATCGCGCATCGCCGCGTTGGTGCCGATGTGGGGTTGGTAGAAGTTCCACTGCCAGAACTGCCTGGGCGCCTGTGCCGGACTCCGGCCCTGCAACAGGTCGGTGACGTCGTGTCCGTCCAGCGCTGGTCCGGGTAGCCGCGCAATGCCGGCCATCTGTGCCAGCGTCGGCAGCCAATCCGTAAAGTGAAACAGTTCGTCGCTCATCCGGCCTGCGGGAAGATGGCCGAGATAACGGATGATCATCGGCACCCGGATGCCGCCTTCGTCAATGTAGCCCTTGGCACCCTTGTAGCCGCAGTTGAAGCGCTCGTTTTGCGTGGGCTCGCCGGGCTCGAGCATGTAGGGCGGGTTGAAAAATGCAGGACCGTTGTCGCTGGTGAAGAGCACGATCGTGTTTTGCTCCTGCCCATGCTCGCGCAAGCACTGCAAGACCTTGCCGATGCCTCGGTCCATGATCTCGATCATGGCGTAGGTCGTCGCCACGATGCGGTTGAAGCCATGGCCCAGGTACTTGTCGACAATGTTCTGTGGCGCCTGAAAGGGCGAGTGCGGTGCGCTGTAAGCCAGTTGCAGGAAGAAAGGGTGGCGGTGGTGCCGGCCGATGAATTCGATTGCTTCGTCGGTCAAAAGGTCGGTCATGTAGCGGCCGGTCGAAGGGGCGTAGCGCTCGTTGTAGCGCAACTTGTAACGGTAGTAGTCCATCCAGCCGCCGCAGAACCCGACGAACTCGGCGAATCCGCGCGCGTTGGGCTCGAAACGCGCATCGAAGGTGCCGTTGTGCCACTTGCCGATCAAGCCGGTCGCATAGCCGGCGTTCTGGAAACTGTCTGCGATCGTGCGTTCGTTCAGGCCGATTCGGTCCAGGCCGTGGATCTCGTGTTGCGTCACGGCGCCGGTGCGATGCGGGTAGCGGCCCGTCAGGAGGCCGGCGCGCGCGGGTGCACAGATGGGCGATGCCGTGTAGTGCTGCCGCAGGCAGATACCCTGGTCGATCAATTGGTCCAGATGGGGGGTCGATACCACCGGATTGAAGCGGCCTAGGTCGCCGTAGCCCATGTCGTCGGCGACGATGAGCAGTATGTTGGGCCGTGTCATGGAGTCGGTTTCGATCCGGTCTGTGAGTCTTAATCCACCTTGATGTTGGCGCTCTGGATCAGCTTTGTGATGCTGGCCCGCTCGCTGCTGATCCAGGCGGCAAATTCCTGGGGAGTGTTGTCGATCGATTCCAGCCCCATCTTGGCGAAACGCTCGCGCATCTCCGGCAGGCGCAGGATCTCGGCGACATCGCGGTTGATCTTCTGCAAGACGGCAGCCGGTGTGCCCGGCGGGGCGAAGAGGCCCTGTACCGACAGCCACTCGAAACCCGGCAGTCCCGATTCGGCAAGGGTTGGAACGTTCTCGTATCCGGCCATGCGGCGCGTCGTCGTGACGGCAAGTGCCTTGATTTTTCCGTTGATGATCAGCGGGTTTGCCAGCGGCGCGCTGGTGAACATCAGGTCAACCTGGCCGCCGGCAACGCTGGTGATGGCCTGGCCGGCACCCTTGAAGGGCACATGGGTCATGCCGGTACCGGTGGCGGCCTTGAATTTCTCCAGCACGAGGTGGTTGCTGGTCCCATTGCCCGACGAGGCCACGTTCAAGAGAGCGGTTTTTTGCCTGTCCTGGGCTAAAAGGGCGGCCAAGCTGTTGAACGGTGACGACGCCGGAGCAACCAGGATCTGCCCGAAGCGCGCGACGTTGATGACAGCCGCGAACTCCTTGGGGGCCAAGGGATAAAGCATAGGATTGGTTGTCGCGACCGATGCATCGGCAATCAGCAGGGTGTGCCCGTCGGCCGGCGACTTCGCGACCTGATCGGCGCCGATCCCGCCGCCGGCACCGGGGCGGTTTTCGACCACGACCGGCTGTTTCCACTGCGCTGCCAGCTTGTCCGCAAGTACCCGTCCCAGGATGTCTGATACCCCGCCCGGGGCAAACGGAACCACGATCTTGACGGGCTTGCTCGGGAAGTCCTGGGCGTGTGCCGGCAAGCTGGGCAGCCCGAACATGAAACCCGCAAGCAGAGAGACAATCGGCAGCAAGGCTTTCGCAAACATGAAGAGGTCTCCTGAAGTGGGGCGCCGACCGGAGTATGCGATAAATTCCGGGAGCAGCCACATGAAAATCGGGGGAAGTCAGATGATGGGCAAGAGACTTGTGCGAAATGCGGTCTTGGTGGTCGCAGGCGTGATTGCGGCACTCGGACTGGCGACCCCGTCCTCGGCGTTCGACTATGAAGAGCTCATGAAGCTCAAGCGCCAGTTTGAAGTGGTGCGGGACCTGGTGCGCAAGCTGCGTGGCCGCGAACCGGCGCCGCCGCCGCCGACCCCGCCCACCCAGACACCGACGCCTGCGCCGGGCGGCCCGCCCGGCCCCACGACCGAGGGCCGACCCGTGGTGGTGCCGGCGCCGGCCACCGGCTTGAACTTCGCGGGGTCCTGCGTCGGGCGCGACGAATCCGGCTATGCCGAGAACGCGCAGGTGCGGGTTGCCGATGGCAAGGTGGCGCAGATGAACGTGCGCATCGACGTGCCCAGCCGCGGCAACTGTCGTTATCAGCTGGCGGTCTTCAAGCAGACCAAACAGACCCCGTTCGTCGAATTGGTCGCCAACAACGATGCCACCTGTGCGGTGCGCATGTGGCAGCAGGGCGACCGCATCACCCTGGCCGCGACCGATTGCGCCTCGCAGTGCACTGGCAGCGCGTTCGAATACGCCTGGCCTGTGGAGTTCAACGCCAAGGGCGGTTGCGGTTGAAGGGGCGGGCAGGGTCGACCTTACGGTCGATACCGCGCATTGCCTTCGGGCGACAAGGTCAGGAGCGGCCGCCCGTGCATCTTGTACGAACAACCGGTCGATTTGCGGCGGCAATGCCTCGGCGCCCCTCGGGCGTATGCCATGAAGTGCTGCGTGCCCACAATTTGCGACGAGGAGCCGCTGCGGGTGGCGATGGAGGCGACAAGGACTGGGCGGGGCTTTCCCGCCCGCGCGTCCAAACCGGTTAGCCGGCGCGACCTGCGAGTGATCGGCGGACCAGGCCCAGTGCCAGAGCGAAGAGCCATACCGATCCGGGTTCCGGTACGCCGTTGTTGCCGCCGGAGCCGGCCAATGTGATCGCGAAACGGCTGCCATCGTCCCATTCGAGGTAGGCATTCCCCGCAGGAGGCAACGCAAAGGCCTGCATCGAACGCCCGCTTGGCAGCGGTTGGGTATCGTCGGCGAAGTAAATCGGATCGGGCAATGTCACCGAGGCGAGATAGGCCGATATCGACATCATCGCGTTGAGCCCGGCGCCGTCGATGGTTTCCGTGACCCAGCCACGGGTTCCGTCCGAGGCTATACCAGACACCGACAATTCCGTCGGGGCGGACAGATCGAAACGCTGGCCGCAGAAAGACTGGCCGCGGGTATTGCCGTTGCATTGGACGATGCTGTCCGGATCGCCCAGGCTACCCTGGAAATTCTGCACCACCAGGTTGCCGAACATCGAATAGCTACCACCGGACGGGAAAGGCAGGCCTGCCTCGACGAATGCGGTCCAGCCCCATGATGCTTCCGTGGCCAAGAAACTGTAGGTGCCCTGCACCACGAAGTTGAATGTAAGGGGTGCGTTGGCGGTGATTCCGTGAACCGTGAAATCGGCGCGGTTGTGCGCGTAACTGGGAATTCGGACGGTGCTGGTCGTGCCTTCGATCGAAACCGCGCCGATGTTCGACTGCGCGGTGACGCTGCCATTGGTTTGACTGGCGTCGTGCACCCCGATGGTGCGGCCGTTGAAGCCCGATTCAGCGCCGGCCCAGGCGATCGGAACCGCCTGCGCGGCCGGGACCCACGTCGCCAGCGCGGCGCTTGCAACGATGACGGCATAGGCCAGCGGGTGCCGTACGAATCTTGATTTCTGGGTGTCCACTTTTTGTCCTTGCGTTGGGGTGTGCATTGCCGAATGCCGGGATCGGCCTTTTCCAAGAAGCGAAAACTTTTCTTAAATTACGGTCGGAATGCGCCTCGTGCATCATCCAGGTGGATGAAAACGTCGATTTGCCGGTTAACATGCCCGGGCTTCACCGACGGCCGAATGGATATCGAAAAGCATGCGCCCCTCCGCCTCGCCCGCCCACTTGCTGCAGCCCGACTTCCTGCGTCTCCTGTATGAGGATGCAAGCAGCGGAACCGGATTCGATCGGGCCTTGGCGCAAATCGCCGAGGGATTCAATGCGCGTGTCGCCCACCTGCTGGCGCTGGATGGTGTGAGCGGTGCGCCGACCTGGGGTCTGTTGGCCGATCTCAGCGGCAGCGCGCTGGCCGAAGCCGCCCGGCAGTATGAACAGCACCACTGGCGCCACGACCCGCGCCGCAGGGCACTCAAGCTGCTGCGCCCCGGGCTGGCGGTACGCTGCCAGCACGTGATCGATGAACGCGAAGTGCGCCGCAGTGAGTTCTTTCAGGATTATTTCTTGCCCATCGATCTGCGCTGGACTTTGGTGGGCCGCCTGCCGCAGGCGGTCGATGCACGGGATTCAGTCGATCTCGCCCTGGTGCGCGATCCCCTTCGCCCCGGCTTTGGTGAACACGACAAGAGGTTGCTCGAGCAATTGCTTCCCCATCTCGACATCGCGCTCGGCTTGCAAAGGCGCATCGCGTGGGCGCAGACCAGTGAGCGCGCCTTCATGGAGTCGGGAGACGGGCTGGTTGTGTTCGACGCGCGACTCAACGTCGTCGGTAACACGCCAGGCGCCGCGGACGCGCTTGGCCGCCATGCGGGCAGTCTGCGCTTCGGTGCCGACCTGGGCCGGCGTAGCCAGCGCCCATTGGCGCAGGCGCTGCGGGGCTGTCTGATCGATGGCATCGCGCGCCACTTGTCCATCGAGGCGCCGGGTGGCGTGGCGAATGGGGGACGGGCTGAAACAGCGTGGCTCAACGTGACGCGGCGTCGAGCGTCCAGCGGCGGGCACGAATTGGTCTTGTTGGTGCGTTGGCCGGCCCGGGGTCGGCTGCCGGACGTACACATGCTCATGGGGTGGCTGAATCTGACCCGCGTCGAAGCCGAGCTCGGGCTTGCCCTGCTGCACGGGCAGACACCGCGCCAGATGTGGCAGACACGCAAGCGCTCCGCGGCGACCATCCGCAGTCAACTGCGATCCTTGTACGCCAAGGCGAATGTGACGGGTCAAGTCGAGTTCGTTCGACTCGTCGGTGGCCTGGGGAAGAATGGTCCCGCGAGGGAGGGCGAAGTTTCCGGCAGGTGATCGCGCGCCACACCCTGATCCTGCAGGCGCCTCAAGAGACGCAGACCGGGCATGCCTCCTTCGCCTTAGCTTGCACGGCGCCCGGGTTGGCCCCGACATAGGCGTCGATGATCGACGGGATCAGCGAAGCACGCACGGTGCGTGGACCGGACGGCACGGCCGGGCGGTGGAGCGCCGCCGACACGGCCGCCTGATAGCCGGCTCGCGCGCCTTCGACGACCGGCACATTGACCCGTGCGGCTATCCGGGGCCCGACCGGCGCCATGCAGGTGCAGCCCAGCACGATCGCCTGTGCGCCGTCTTCGGTGATCGCGTGTTCGCACTCCCGCACGATGCGGTCGATGATCGCGTCTTCGGCACGCGCCATGCGCCCCTGCACGCCGTCTTCGGCGGACAGGCGCTGCAACTCCGCCTCGTCCGACACGTGTCGCACCTTGAGGCAGGCCGCACCGGCGGCTACGTTGCGCGTGCGCTCGTCGTAGAGGAACTTCATCGACGGTGGCCACACCGTCACGATCGAAAACCTGCGGCCGTCCTCCGCCGCGATTGTCATCGCGTTTTCCCCGGCGCCGATGACCGGTATGGAGACGACCGCACGCATCGCCTCGATGCCATAGTCGGCGTAGGTATTGATGAAAAGAGCGGCGCATCCGTCGGCTTCGGCGCGCTGCGCCATGTCGACGTAGGCCAGGTCCACTGCCAGGCGGTCGTAGGGGTTGCCGGCGAACGCTGCCAGGCGCGTGGTGTACAGCACCGGGATCGCCGCGTGGTCTGCGCGTGCCGCCAGGTGCGGCGGCAATACAGAACCACGGGTGCCGCTGCCCAGCACGGCGATGCGTGCGGGATGCCTACCTTGAGCTGCATCCACTTCGAATTCTCCTTGCACGTCGAGGTCCGGTCGCGCACAGTCCGCATCCGGATCGACCCGTTGACATTAAAGCATCACGTGCCGGATGCACGCGATTTCCCGGCCGGAAGCCGGTTCGTCGTTATTCACTCCAGCAGATCGAGAGCCGGCGAGAATGTGGCGAAGCCAGGGTGGGGACGAACCCACAACATGGCCTTCGGCGCGATTGGAATGCTGCTTGTCGAAGCCGGCCCTAAATTGGATACGGCAACATGCGCTCCGACTGGGCGACTGAGTGTTGAGGCCCGATCGCAGTGAAACTCGGCACTCGAAGCGCAGGCCTGAGGTCGTCCCACGGATAATGCAGTGGCGCAGGCTGCATTCCGCGCTTGCGACGCCGCGACCCGGCGACAAGCGCGTATGGTGATGCGCACCTCCCTTGTGACCACCCGCAAGTCGGTCGGGCATACTGCTTCCCCTGCTGGTGGCCTTGTCGGCCAATCGCACTTTTCCGGACAACCTGTATCCTCGATTTTTTTTAAGCGACCGCGCCGCGGAACCCGCATGAACCAACCTCTCGACTCCAAGATCCTCACCATCAACTCCGACCGCCTCTGGTCGTCCCTCATGGACATGGCGAAAATCGGCGCCACGCCCAAGGGCGGTGTCAAGCGCATCGCGCTGACCCCCGAAGACAAGGCGGGGCGCGACCAGTTCGTCGCCTGGTGCAAGGCGGCCGGGCTCGCCGTCACGGTGGACCGCATGGGCAACATCTTCGCGCGTCGCGCCGGCACAGACCCCGACGCCGCGCCGGTCATGAGCGGCAGTCACCTCGATACCCAGCCCTCGGGCGGGCGTTTCGACGGCTGCTACGGGGTCATGGCGGCGCTGGAGGTGTGCCGTTCGCTCGACGACTACGGTATCCGCACACGGCGGCCGATCGAGGTGGCGGTGTGGACCAACGAGGAAGGCACACGCTTCACGCCTGTCATGGAAGGCTCGGGTGTGTTCGCGGGCAAGTACACGCTCGAGCATGCCCGTGCCCAAAAGGATGTCGACGGCGTATCAATGGGCGAGGCACTGGATGCGATCGGTTACGCCGGCCCGGCGCCGGTCGGGCATCCGGTCGCGGCCTATTTCGAGGCGCACATTGAGCAGGGCCCCGTGCTGGAAGCTGCCGGCATGGTCATCGGCGAGGTTACCGGCGGCCTGGGACAGCGCTGGTTCAACCTGACGGTCACAGGAATGGAGGCGCATGCCGGGCCGACCCCGATGCCGTTGCGGCGCGACGCATTGCAGGGCGCGGTACTCATCATGCAGGCCATCGACGCGCTGGGACGCACGTCGCCAGACACGCGTGCCACGGTTGGTTATGTGAAGGTGCTGCCCAACTCGCGCAACGTAATTCCTGGCTGCGTGACTTTCAGTGCCGATTTGCGCGCTGCCACGCTGGATGAATTGGCGGCGCTGGAAGTGGGCATGCGCGCGCAGGCTGAGCGTATCTGCAAGGAGCGCAATCTGGAACTGGCCATCGAGCAGACGGTCGAATTTCCGCCGACCCCATTTGCTCCCGAATGCCGCACGGCGGTGCGCGAAGCAGCGCAGCGCCTGGGATATGCGCAGATGCCACTGGTATCAGGTGCCGGGCACGATGCGATCCATCTGGCCGCAGTGTGTCCCGCGGGAATGATCTTCGTACCCTGCAAGGACGGCATCAGCCACAACGAGATCGAGGATGCCAGGCCCGAGCATCTGACCGCAGGCGCCAACGTGCTCCTGCATGCCATGCTCGAGCGCGCTGGAGTCGCATAAATGGACGACCGCAGCCAATTGAAGACGCGCCTGGCCGCGGCAATCGCGGCCCGGCGCCCCGCCATGCTTGAAACCCTCAAGGAGATCGTCGAGGCGCGCAGCTTTTCCGGGCATGAGGAGGCCGCGCAAGGCGTCATGCGAGGCGCGCTCGAGGCGGCCGGCTTCGTGATCGAGTCGATCCCGGTTTTCCCAGCGGAGCTGGCGGAAAGCCCTCTTTATTCGCCGGTGGTGAGGGAACTGCACGGTTGCCACAACCTGCTGGGGCACCTCCCCGCTGCAGGCAAGCGCGGACCTTCGTTCATGGTCAGCGGCCATGTCGATGTCGTGCCGACCGGGCCCGATGGGCTGTGGCGCACGCCGCCGTTTGCCACACGCGTCGAGGACGGCTGGTTTTTCGGCCGCGGTGCTGGCGACATGAAGGGTGGCCTCATCGCCGCCCTGACCGGAATACGCGCGTTGGCCGACCTGGGTCTCAAGCCCGCCGGTCCGCTGTGGTTCAACTCCGTGGTCGAGGAGGAGTGCACCGGCAACGGCGCGCTGGCGACCGTGCAACACCTCAAAAAGCGCGGCATTCGCATTGACGCCATGCTCGACCCCGAGCCATTTGGCGAGTCGATCATGAGCGGCCAGGTCGGCACCGTGTGGGCGCAGTACGTCCTCACGGGTCGACCTGCGCACGCGATGGAAGCGCAGAAGGGCCTGAATCCGATCGAGGCCGCAATGCACATCTGGCGCCGCCTGAAGGAGGTCGAGGCACGCTGGAATCCGCCGCATTCGGTGCACCCGCTATTCGGCGATCATCCGCACCCGCTCAATTTCAACCTGGGCAAGATCGCCGGCGGTGAATGGGCCTCCTCGGTGCCGACCACATGCCGGGTGGACTTTCGCTTCGGCATCTATCCGGGCCGCGATCCGGCCGAGGCCAAGCGCGAGGTCGAGGCGGCGATCCGCGCTGCGGTGGCGGAAATGCCTGAGCCACCGCGCTGCGAGGTTGCCTACGAGGGTTTTCACGCGCCCGGCTGCGTGGTCGATCTCGACGCTGCGCCCATGCGCCTGCTTGCCGATTGCCACGCCCTGGTCAATGGCGCGCCGCCAGAGACCTTTGCAGCCACCGGCACCACCGATGTGCGCCTGTTCCAGCTCGGCGCCGGCATTCCATCCACCTGCTACGGCCCACGCGCTCAACGCATTCATGCGCTCGATGAGTGCGTCGAGATCGCCAGCATGGAACGGGTCGCGCTGGTCTACGCATTGTTCATCGCCGGCTGGTGCGGGGTCAAACCGGCTGCGGGCGCTGCCGCCGGCGATGGCG
Source organism: Burkholderiales bacterium (assembly GCA_046160545.1). Lineage (GTDB taxonomy): Bacteria > Pseudomonadota > Gammaproteobacteria > Burkholderiales > JAEUOS01 > JAEUOS01. The sequence continues at coordinate 1,603 of JBJXGS010000243.1, read as the reverse complement.
TGGCGACGCCAGCCGGGACGCAGGACGCGCGGTCCATCGGCCGGTGAGTGTGGCCAATGCCGGCGCGTCGGCGCCGCGCTGGCGTACCTGGGTAGTACTTGCCGGTGGCGTGCTCGTCGTCTCCACTGCGGCAATCCTGATACGCGAGGCGCAGGCGGCCGGCGTCCCTTCGCTGGCGATCGCGGCCTGGCGTCTGGTTGGCGCGGCGCTGGTGCTGGCGCCCTTCGTGGTCATGCTGCGGCGCGCGGAGCTGGCCGCGCTGCCCGCGCGCGACCACTGGCTCGGCGTGGCCTCGGGACTCTTCCTGGCGCTGCATTTCGCGACCTGGATTGCCTCGCTCGAATACACCTCGGTCGCCAGCAGCGTCGCGCTGGTGACCACCAATCCGATCTGGATCGCGCTGTTCTCACTCTTGGTGCTGCGCGAACGCCTGCCCGCCGCACGCATCCTTGCAGTCGTCGTGGCGATTGCCGGCAGCCTGATCGTGCTCGTGGACGATGGCAGCAGCGCGGCGACGCATGCGACGCGGCCCCTGCTTGGCAATGCGCTTGCCATCGCCGGCGCGCTTGCCGTGTGTGGTTACCTGCTGATCGGTCGGCGTCTGCGGGTGCACATGTCCCTTCTGGCGTATGTCGGGGTCGTCTATGCCGTCGCTGGCGTGGCGTTGTTCGTGGTGGCATTGGCGACCGGCGTCGCCTTGTGGGGCTATAGCGCGAGCGCCTGGGTCTTGCTGGCGGCTTTGGCGCTCGGCCCGCAATTGCTGGGGCACGGAGCAGTCAACTATGCGTTGAAGGAGGTCTCCCCGACCCTCATCGCGCTGGCAGTACTGGGTGAACCGATCGGCTCGGCGCTGCTGGCCTGGCTCCTCATGGGCGAAGGCATCGGCCCGCTGAAGCTGTGCGGGTTGGCGCTACTCCTCGCCGGCATCTTTCTGGCCGCGCGCAGCGAATCCGGTGCATGAGTGGCGGTGCGAACGTGAAATGCATCACGCCAGTCGAGAAAATTCTTGTCAAGCCGGCCTTCAGAACCTGCAGAAGGGGGGACGGCCTGCGGTTCCCATGGGAAACTCGTGACTTCGCCGTAGAACCGTCGCAACGCCCATGTCCAAGACCCTGCGTTACCTATTGCTGTCCGTAGGCATCGGGTTCTGCCTGCCGGTTGCAGCCGCCACCCAGGTTCTATACGACATCAACCAGACCAGCAATCTGCCCACCCAGGCCGGCTGGCTGGCCGGGGGATTCCTGTTCAGCAGCCAGAGCCTGACACCGCAAGGCGCGCAAGTCGCTCCCACGGTGGCCGGCAACTCCACCCTCGGAGGTTATGCCAACCACACCTCGGTGATCTCGCTTTTTCCGGAGTTGCAGGTCAGCAATGGCCCGTTGGTCAATCCTCTTTTCCCGGCGCTCGACCGCAACGCCGGTTTCACCCTGAGCCTGGGCTTTCGCATCCTCGAGGAGTCGCACTCCGGCAACCCCAACCGCGCCGGTTTCTCGGTGATTCTCGTCGGGCAGGATTTGAAGGGTGTTGAGATCGGCTTCCAGAACGACCGCATCTTCGCGCAGAACGACGGCGCGGCACTGTTCACCGCCGGCGAGAACACGGT
>JBJXGS010000242.1:0-26659 GCA_046160545.1 Burkholderiales bacterium | reverse complement strand
AGCAGGGTTGGCAACAGGTCGTTGAAGTCGAAGATGCCGTCACTGACCCGCCCCGCCTCGATCATGCCCGGCCACACCAGTATGCCCGGCACGCGCACCCCGCCCTCCCAGGTCGAACCCTTGGCGCAGCGAAACGGCGTGTAGGCGGCATCCGGCCAGGTCTCCATGTGCGGGCCGTTGTCCGACGAGATGAAGATCAGCGTGTCTTCCAGCTGCCCGGTCGCCTCGAGACTCCTGGTCAGGCGCGCGATGATCTCGTCGAGTTCGAGCAATGTGTCCTTGTAGGGATGGCGCGCCGGGGACTTGCCGAGGAAGCGTTCGTGCGGGTAGTTGTCGAAGTGCGCGCCGCGCGTGCAGTGGTACAGCAGCCAGGGCTGCTTCCTGCCGGCCATGCGCTCGATGAAGGCGGTCGAGTACGCGCACCACTTCTCGTCGAGGAGCGAAAGCACCGGAATGGTCACTTCCTCGACGTTCTCCGCCACGCCACCCTTTTTCGCGTGGACAAAGCAGCGGTTGAAGGGCATGTTCTTGACCCACTCGGTGCGCGCGTCGGAATAGACGATCTCGGGAAAGAACTGCGGGTCACGCCACTCCGAATACATGTCGGAGACCGAGAGAAAGCCGTAGAAGTCATCGAAGCCGACGTTCTGCGGCTGCGAGTCGACGTTCTCGCCGACATGCCATTTGCCCACCGCCTGGGTCGTGTAACCGGCCTGACCCAGCAGCTGCGCGATCGTCACCTCGCCTGTGAGTCCGCCGGGCTCGCCATACATCGGCGGGCGGTGCAGCCCGTGGCGGTTCGGTACCCGCCCGGTCAGGAGCGTCGCGCGCGAGGGCGAGCAGGTCGGCTCGGAGTAGCAGGAGGTCAGGCGCAGGCCCTGCGCCGCCAGCCGGTCGAAGCCCGGCGTCGGCGCGCCGACGGCCACGCCACCACCGTAGCAGCCGAAGTCGCCCCAGCCCACATCGTCCATGAGATAGATGAGCACATTGGGCGCCCGTCCGCGCCGCGCGATGTAGGCATCGAGCTTCGCGCGCGCGGCGCGCACCTGCTCGGCGTGGACAAAGGTCGGCTCGCGCGAACCGGCAACCGGGGTCGCTGCGCTTGCGATGGGATCGAATGCGGGCATGCCGGGCTCCTCAACGCGCGCGTGGTCAATGTGGAAAACCTGGAGCGGGTGAAGGGAATCGAACCCTCGTCGTAAGCTTGGGAAGCTTCTGCTCTGCCATTGAGCTACACCCGCAGGGCGAATCGCGCCAGCGGCGATCCGCTAGACTAGCGCGATGATTCTAGCAAACGCCCACGCGACGATTTCGGTCTCGGTCAATGGCGAGGCCAGGAGCATCGCCTCCGGCTTGACCGTCGCCGGCCTGCTTGATGCGATGGGGCTTGCCGGCAAGCGGGTCGCTGTGGAGGCCAACGGCGAGATCGTGCCCAAAGGGCGCCATGCGACGAGGGCCCTCGATGACGGCGACCGGCTGGAGATTGTCGTCGCCGTCGGCGGCGGCTGAAAACCTGCAAGACAATCACGATGGACATGCGCCTGAAAGACAAGCCCTTCGAGATCGCCGGCAAGACCTACGCTTCGCGGCTCCTGGTCGGCACGGGCAAGTACCGCGACTTTGCCGAAACCCGCGCGGCTCTCGATGCCTCCGGCACGCAGATCGTCACCGTCGCGATCCGCCGCACCAATCTTGGCCAGGAGGCAGGCGCGCCCTCGCTCCTGGATGCGGTACCGCCATCGATGTTCACCTACCTGCCCAACACGGCAGGCTGCTACAGCGCCGAGGACGCTGTGCGTACATTGCGCTTAGCGCGCGAGCTGCTCGACGGCCACAGCCTGGTCAAGCTCGAGGTGCTCGGCGATTCGCACACCCTTTACCCGAACATGCCGGAGACCGTCGCCGCCGCCAGGACCCTGGTCGCCGAGGGTTTCCAGGTGATGGTCTATTGCAGCGACGACCCGATCCTGGCACGCACCCTGGAAGACATCGGCTGCGTCGCGATCATGCCGCTGGCCTCTCTCATCGGTTCGGGCATGGGCATCCTCAATCCCTGGAACCTGTCGCTGATCATCGAGAAGGCACGCGTGCCGGTGATCGTCGACGCCGGGGTCGGGACTGCGTCGGATGCTGCAATCGCGATGGAGCTCGGCTGCGACGGCGTGCTCATGAACACCGCGATCGCCAAGGCGCAAAACCCGGTGCTGATGGCGTCGGCCATGAAGAAGGCCGTCGAGGCCGGACGCGAAGCGTATCTCGCCGGACGCATGCCCAGGAAACTCTATTCGGCTGCGCCGTCTTCGCCTGTGGGCGGCATGATCGCGCCGTCCGCTTAAGGCGATGATCGCGCGCCCACCCCGCGGCGGGCGTCCCGCTTGAGCGAAGGCGACACCCCGCGCCTGACCACACGGTCGGTACGCAGCTTCGTGCTGCGCCAAGGGCGCATGTCACCGGCGCAGGAGCGCGCCTTCGAGGCCGGCATGACGCGCTTCGGTATCGCGTTCGCCGACGCGCCATTGGACTACGCTGCCGCTTTCGGACGTGCCGCCCCGGTCGTGGTCGAGATCGGCTTCGGCATGGGCGAGACCACCGCACGCATCGCAGAGGACAACCCGGAAACGAACTTTCTGGGCATCGAAGTCCACGCCCCAGGCGTGGGTGCGCTGCTCAAACGCGTCATGGACTCGGGGCTTGGCAACGTGCGCGTGATCCGCCACGACGCGGTTGAGGTCTTCGAGCGCATGCTGCCCGTCGATTCGCTGGCCGGCGTGCACCTGTTCTTTCCCGACCCCTGGCCCAAGGCGCGTCATCACAAGCGGCGCATCGTGCAAGCTGACTTCGCGCGACTCATCGCCAGCCGCCTGGCTCCGGGCGCCTGCCTGCACTGTGCGACCGACTGGGAGCCCTACGCAGCGCACATGCTGGAGGTGCTCTCGGCCGAGCCCTTGCTGGAAAACACCGCGGCGGGTTTCGCCCCCAGGCCGCGGCTACGCCCGCAAACCAAGTTCGAAACACGCGGCCTCAAGCTCGGACACGAGGTGCGCGATGTTATATTCCGCCGCCGCTTGCCGCCTTGAAGGCTTTGCACTCCATGCACCGTTATTCGTTCTCAACCGCAGTCCTGGCCTGCCTGATCGCCGTGCCCGCTCTGGCGCAACTGCGCGCGCCGGCGCCTCCGCCGCCACCCTCGTCGAGTCAGGGCGCGCCTTCCGGCCCCGGCCCCTCCGGCCCGTCGGGCGCACCTTCCGGAGCACCGCAACAGGACCCTCTGACGCGCGAGTTTCGCGACTGCACGCAAAAGGCCCAGGCGGCCATGCAGGCCAAGCAGGCCGATGATCCGGACGCGATCATGGCGTGCCTGACTGCCGAGGTGAAGCGCCAGGATGGCCGTCTTGCCACGAACGTCGGCCGCCTGACAAAGTTGATCACCGCGGAAGACAAGAAGCGCCTGGATGATGCGAATGCGGCCTGGCGGCGTTTTCGTGACGCTAACTGCCTGTTCTTTGCCGACCCCAAGGGGGCCCCGCCGATCAACCTGCGCAACGCCGACTGCCGCCTGAACATTACCGTCGGCCGCGTGCTGGAATTGGACCAACTGGTCGGATTCCTCTCGCAACGTCCGGGCGGTCCTCCGGGTAGCGGACCTACGTCGCCCGGAAGTGCTCCGGCTGCGGCACCGGCCGCACCTGCTCCAAGCGGAGATGCCAAGCAGTAGTTGAAATCGCGCGCGGCAAACCTCAGGTGCGTCCGCCAGGGCGCGCCTAGCCGCGCCAGTCGATCCAGCCCGTTTGTGCGGTGGCCAGCACCAGCACGCCGAAGACGATGCGGTACCACGCAAAGGCGCGGAAGTCATGCGTGGCGACAAAGCGGATCAGCCAGCGCACGCAGGCGTAGGCACTGACGAAGGCCGTGAAGAACCCCATGGCCCACATGCCCAGGTCATCGGCTGAGAGCAGCGCGCGTTCCTTGTAGAGCGAATAGAGCGACGCGATCACCAGGGTCGGCACGGCCAGGAAAAACGAAAACTCGGTCGCCGCGCGGCGTGACAGGCCGAACAGCATGCCGCCGATGATGGTCGCCCCGGAGCGGCTGGTGCCGGGGATGAGCGCGCAGGCCTGCGCAAAGCCGAGTTTCAACGCGTCGAGGGTTGTCATCGCGTCAACCTCGGTGACCCGCGGCGGCGCCGCGGTGTTGCCGCGACGCTCGACCCACAGGATGATCAGTCCGCCGACGATGAACGCGGTCGCAACCGTGACCGCATTGAAGAGATGTGCCTTGATGACACTGCCGAAAAGCAGGCCCAGGATCGCCAGCGGCATGAACGCGATCGCAAGATTCATCCAGAAACGCCGCGCCAGCGGATCGCTGAACACGCCGGTCACCGCGCCAAAGAAACGTACGCGATACTCGATGACAATCGCCAACATCGCCCCGCTCTGGATGACGATCTCGAAGAGCTTGGCCTTCTCGCCGGTGAACCCGATCAGCTGCCCCGCCAGGATCAGGTGCCCGGTCGAGGAAATGGGGAGGAATTCGGTCAAGCCCTCGACGACGCCGAGGATGGCAGCTTTGAAGAGAATCGGCAACTCCATGGTCGCATTCTAGCGACCGTGCATCCATCGCGACCACACACGCGTAACTGGATACGCATCCTCAGCAGGGAACAAGAATATGCGTCGGCGCGACTTCGTATTGACGACAGCCTCACTGGCCACCGCCGCGCTCTGGCTGGACCCGGCACGGGCGCAGGCGCAGGGCGCGTCCAACCTGGTGTCGCGCCAGGGCGAAGTGCTGTTGAACGGCCGGCCGCTGCCACAGGACGGCGTCATCCAGACCGGTGACACGGTGGCAACCGGGCCCGACGGCCGCGTGGCCTTTTCCATCGGCAACGACGCTTTCCTTTTGCGCCCTGGGACCACCCTGCATCTGGAGCGTGGTGCAACGCTCTTCGCCATCAGTGGGGCCCGACTCATCGCCGGCGCGTTCGCGGCCGTATTCGGCACGAGTCGCCAGCCGCGCGCCATCACCACGCGCACGGTAACCGCCGGCATCCGCGGCACCGGCTTCTACATCGGCACAGAAGCGGATTCGACCTACGTCTGTACCTGCTACGGCAGCATCGAATTGATCGGGGTCGGTGGCGCGCGCGAGTTCGTCAACTCCACACAACACGCCGCGCGACGCATTCTTGCCGCGCCGACGGGAGGGCGTGTCATCATGACAGCGCCATTCGAGAATCACGAAGACGCCGAAATCGAACGCCTGGCGGCACTGGTCAACCAGCGCCCCGCATGGCGTCGCTGAAGATCACTGCGCCTCGGAAGGCCTACTCGTAACGCAGCGCCTCGATGGGTCGCAGGCGCGCCGCCTTGCGGGCCGGATAAAACCCGAAAAAGATACCGATCGCCGCCGAGAAGCCGACCGCCAGCAGCACTGCGTCCGGGTCGACTTCGACCCGCCAGCCGGCAAAGTTGCCGATCGCATACGACCCGCCCAGTCCGAGTGCGACACCCAGGAGCCCGCCTATCAAGGCCAGCGTCACCGCCTCGACCAGGAACTGGGTCAGTATGTCGCGCCCGCGCGCGCCTACGGCCATGCGCAGCCCGATCTCGCGGGTGCGCTCGGTCACCGAGACCAGCATGATGTTCATGATGCCGATGCCGCCAACCAGGAGCGACACGCCGGCCACGGCAGCCAGGAGCAGCGCGAGGATTTTCGAGGAAGCTTCCTGCGCCTGCAGGATCTCGGTCAGGTTGCGTATCGTGAAGGCGTCTTCCTGCCCCGGTTGCAGGCGCTGGCGCTGGCGCATCAGGAGGCGGATCTTCTCCTCGGCCTCGGACATGGAGGCGCCCTCGCGGGTCTTGATGGTCATGCTGCCGATGCGGCGCAGCTTGCCGGCCTGGTTGCCGAAGAGGCGATTGCGCGCCGTGGCAAGCGGCACGAAGATCGCATCATCCTGGTCGGCGCCCAGCATGCTCTGCCCTTTCCTGGACAGCACGCCGACAACGGTGAAGGGCACCTGGCGCACGCGCACGGTCTGGCCGAGCGCTTCTTCAGGCTGGGCGTTGTCGCCGAAGAGCTTGGCCAAAACGGTCTGGCCGATGATGGCCACCTTGCCGGCCCCGCTCATCTCCGGCCCCTCGAAGTCGCGCCCTATGGCCAGGGGCCAGTCGCGCGCTTCAAAGAAGTCGTTGTTGACCCCGTGGAAAGTGGTGAACCAGTTGCTGTTGCCGAAGATGGCCTGGCCCGAGCCACGCATGGTCGCCGCGGCGACCTGCACTTCCGGTACCTCGCGCACGATGGCTAGCGCGTCGTCCTCGGTCAGCGATTGCACACTGCCGGCACCGCCGCGCGCCCCCGAAGCCAGGGTCGAGCCCGGGAACATGATCATGACATTGCTGCCCAGGAGCCGGATCTGCTCCTCCACGCGCGCCTGCGCGCCGTTGCCCACCGCCAGCATGGTGATGACCGCGCCCACGCCGATGATGATGCCCAGCATGGTCAGGGTCGAGCGCAGCTTGTTGACCTTCAACGCATTGAGCGCGATCAGCAATGTGGACCAGAGATTCATGCGGCCTCCGCTGCGGCCGGCGCTGCGTCGCCCTGCGTCGTGCGCGCCGCGTTGGCACGGTCCTCGACGACACGCCCGTCGCGAAAATGGATGATGCGGCGCGCATAGGCCGCGACTTCGGCCTCGTGGGTCACCAGAACCACGGTGATGCCTTCGCGGTTCAGGTTCTGCAACAGGCCCATGACTTCCACGCTGGTCTTCGAGTCGAGCGCGCCGGTCGGTTCGTCGGCCAGGATCAGGACCGGGTCATTGACCAGCGCACGCGCGATGGCGACGCGCTGCTGCTGGCCGCCCGACAACTGGTTCGGATGATGGTCGGCGCGGTTGCCGAGGCCGACCTGCTCCAGGCGGCGCAGCGCGCGCATGCGGCGCTCGCGACCGGGCGTGCCGGCGTACAGCAGCGGCAAGCCGACATTGTCCAGCGCGGTGGTGCGCGGCAACAGGTTGAATTGCTGGAACACGAAACCGATGCGACGGTTGCGCACCCCCGACAAGGCGTCGCCGGACATGCGCGCGACGTTTTCGCCGGCCAGGATGTATTCGCCCGCGGTTGGCGCATCCAGGCAACCGATCAGGTTCATGAAAGTGGACTTGCCCGAGCCCGACGGACCCATGACCGCGACCATCTCGCCGGCGGCGATGGTGAGCGACACCCCGTCCAGGGCACGCACGATGGTGTCGCCCATGCGGTATTCCTTGGCCAGGTCGCGGGTCACGATGAGGTCGGACATGGCGCTGTGCTCGGAGTGGCGGTTGGCGACGATCAGAACGGCAGGCGCGGGCCGCGCGGCGCGCCCGCAGGCGCGGCCGCCGGCGGCTTGCCCGGCGGCAGTTGCACGCCCACCAGCACCTCCTGGCCTTCCTTCAAGTCGCTGCCGATGAGTTCGGTCGCCGTGCCGTCGGTCAGCCCGAGGCGCACCTGCACCGCCTGCGGCTTGCCGTCTTCGCCGGCCCTCCACACCCGACCGCGCGCCGGCGCGCGCCCGGCGGTCTCGGCAACGATCTCGGCATAGCGCTTGCGTTGGGTCTCGTTCAGGATCACGATGATCTTTTCGCGGACTTCCGCCCGGTTGCGTTCGACCGCCTTGGCGCGGTCGGCTTCAGCCATGTCGCGCAGGGCCATGAATTTTTCGCGCATGCCGGCGAAGATCGCATCCAGGCTGGCCTGCTGGCTGGCGTCGAGCTTGAGTTCGGCCACCAGGCGCTCGCGCATCGCGCCCAACTGCCCCCGTCCGCCACCGGGGCCGCCGGCGCCCGCTCCAGCGCCGGCTGCCGGGCTGCCGGTTGCCGCACCTGCGGCGGGCGCACCGGTCGCACCGGCCGCGGCCGTGCCGTCATCATTCACACCCGGCGGCCGGAAGCGCAAGGCGCTGTTGGCGACCTTGAGCGCGGCGTCGCGCCGATCAGTAGTGATGCGCACCGAGGCGGTCATCCCGGGCAGCAGGATCAAATCCGGGTTGGCGGCCGAGATCACCACGGTGTAGGTCACGACATTCGACACGGTCTGAGCGGCCTTGCGAATCTGCCGGATGGCACCTGTGAATGTGCGTCCCGGAAAAGCGTCGACGGTGAAGCTGGCGCTCTGGCCGACGCGCAGGCGGCCGACATCGGACTCGTCAATGGCGGCGTCGACCTGCATGTCAGCCAGGTTACGGGCGATGACAAAGAGCTCAGGGGCCTGCAACGAGGCCGCCACGGTCTGGCCAGGCTCGACGGTGCGCTTGACGACCACCCCGTCGACCGGCGAGCGGATCGCGGTGCGCGCCAGGTCGATCCGGGCCTGCGCCAGCTGCGCCTCGCGCTGCTTGACCACGGCTTCGGAATTCCTTGCGTTGGCGAGCGCGACGCCAAGCTGGGCGCGCACTGCCTCAAGCCCGGCGGCCTGTGCCTTGAAGACCGCCTCGGCCTTCTCGGCCTCAGAGGATGCGAGGAAGTTCTTTTGAACCAGCGCGTTCTTGCGATCCAGGTCGCGCTTGGCCTCGGCAAGATTGGCCTCGGCGCGCACGAGTTCGGCGCGCTGCACGGCGACATTGGCCTGCTGGGTGCCGATCGACGCGCGCGCCGCATCCAGATCAGCCTGCGACTGGCGCAGCCGGTATTCGATCTGCTCCGGATCGATGCGCGCGATCAGCTGCCCCTTCTTGACCTCGGAGTTGAAGTCGACAAAGGTTTCCTTGACCTGGCCGGACACCTGCGAGCCCACCGAGACCGAGACCACCGGGTTGATGATGCCGGTCGCGGCCACGGTGGCTATCAACGGGCCCTTCTCGACCTTGGCCGTGCGGAATTTCGGCGCCACGTCCTTGGCGACCCACCATTTCTGGTAGCCGAAGTAGCCCGCGGTGCCCAGCACCGCCAGCACCGCTGCCCATCGCACCGCCTTGCCGACCGACATCGCCATCGCTGTCACCCAAATCTCATCATCAGGCCAATTCTAGGCTCGCAGGTGCGCGCGTCGGAGTCGCTGTTGTAACCGGACGTTACGGTCGAGGCTCCCAACCTGATCCGCTGGAGTCTCCTCGATGGCCTTGCCCTTTGCTATCGCGCCGAATTGGCGCCTACCACCGTCAGCGCGGTCATGTTGACCACGCGCCGCACTGTCGCCGAGGGCGTGAGGATGTGCACCGGCGCCGCGCAACCCAGGAGAATCGGGCCGATCGTGACCCCGCCACCGGCAGCGGTCTTGAGCAGGTTGTAGCTGATGTTGGCGGCCTCCAGGGTGGGAAACACCAGCAGATTGGCGTCACCCTTCAGTGTGGAGTCGGGCAGGGTCCTCAGGCGCACCTCCGTATCGAGCGCGCAGTCGCCGTGCATCTCGCCGTCCACCTCCAGCCAGGGCGCATCCTCGCGCAGGAACGCCAAGGCTTCGCGCATCTTTATCGCCGAGGGAACGTCCAGGGTGCCGAAGTTGGAGTGCGACAACAGGGCCGCGCGCGGCGTGATGCCAAAGCGCCGCAATTCGCGCGCCGCCATGACGGTGATCTCGGCGATCTGCCGCGCATCGGGGTCCTGGTTGACGTGGGTGTCGACCAGAAACACGGTGCGCCCAGGCAGCATCAGGCCGTTCATCGCCGCATACTGCGACACGCCTTCGCGCCGTCCCAGCACCTGGTCGACATAGTGCAGGTGCAGCGGGTGGGTGCCGAAGGTGCCGCACACCATGCCGTCGGCATCGCCCTTCCTGATCATCATCGCGCCGATCAGGCTCAGGCGCCGGCGCATCTCGATCTTGGCGTATTGCAGGGTGTTGCCGCGCCGCTTGGTCAGCTGGTGGTAGGTATTGACATAGTCGCGATAGCGCTCGTCGAACTCGGGATTGACCAGGTCAAAGTCGACACCCGCCTTCATGCGCAGGCCGAAGCGCTCGATGCGCTCTTCGAGCACCGCGGGGCGCGCGATGATGATGGGGCGGGCGATCCGCTCGTCGATGATGACCTGCGCAGCGCGCATGACGCGCTCTTCCTCGCCTTCGGCCAGCACCACGCGCACTTTCTTCTTCGCTGCGGTGGCGGCACGCGCGGCTTCGAAGATCGGCTTCATGAGCAGCCCGGAGTGGTACACGAACTGTTCGAGCTGATTGCGGTAGAGATCGAAATCCTTGATCGGATGGGTGGCAACACCCGACTCCATGGCAGCACGCGCCACCGCCGGCGAGATCTTGGCAATCAGGCGCGGATCGAAGGGCTTGGGGATCAGGTACTCGGGACCGAAGGACAGTTCACTCGTGCCGTAGGCCGCGGCGACGATCTCGCTCTGCTCGGCCTGCGCCAGTTCGGCGATGGCATACACGGCGGCGATCTCCATTTCGGCCGTGATCGTGGATGCACCCACGTCGAGAGCGCCGCGGAAGATGAAGGGAAAGCAGAGGACGTTGTTGACCTGGTTCGGATAGTCGGTGCGTCCGGTGGCGATGACGGCGTCGCTGCGCACCGCCTTGACATCCTCGGGCAGGATCTCGGGATTCGGGTTGGCCAGGGCCAGGATCAGCGGCTTGGCCGCCATGCGCGCGACCATTTCCTTCTTCAGGACGCCGCCGGCCGACAGGCCGAGGAAGATGTCGGCGTCCGCGATCACCTCGCCCAGACTGCGCGCGGCGGTGTCGCGCGCATAGCGGGCCTTGTTGTCGTCCATCTCCTCGCGCCGTCCGCGGTAGACCACACCGGCAATGTCGGTCACGGTGATGTTGTCCATCGGCAGGCCCAGCTTGACCAGCAGGTCCAGACAGGAAAGCGCGGCTGCGCCGGCACCCGAGGCCACCAGCTTGACACGGTCGATCGACTTGCCCACCACCTTGAGCCCGTTGATGATCGCCGCGCCGACGATGATGGCCGTGCCGTGCTGGTCGTCGTGGAAGACCGGAATCTTCATGCGCTCGCGCAGCTTCTTCTCGATGTAGAAGCACTCGGGCGCCTTGATGTCCTCCAGGTTGATGCCGCCGAAGGTCGGCTCCAGTGCGGCGATGATGTCGACCAGCTTGTCCGGGTCGCGCTCGTCGACCTCGATGTCGAAGACATCGATGCCGGCGAATTTCTTGAAGAGCACTCCCTTGCCTTCCATGACCGGCTTGGCAGCCAGCGGACCGATGGCACCCAGGCCCAGCACCGCCGTGCCATTGGTGATCACGCCGACCAGGTTGCCGCGCGCGGTCAGGTTGCGCGCCTCGGCGGGGTCCCGCACGATCTCCTCGCAGGCGTAGGCCACCCCCGGGGAGTAGGCCAGCGCCAGGTCGCGCTGATTGACCAGCTGCTTGGTTGGCTCGATGGCGATCTTGCCGGGGCGGGGATACCGGTGGTAGTCGAGGGCAGCTTTTTTGAGTTCTTCGACGGCACGTTGTGACATGGCGGTCTCGCGGTGGTACAAGGCGCACAGCTCGCGCGCCGGGGTGCGAAGTCTACCCCCACGTCGAGGGCCGCCCGGACGCGAGGGCTAAAATCCGCCGATGACATCCGGCCCCGCTGCTTACGCCCTGCCGCCGCTGGCTGCGCGCATGGCCGACATCGAGTCGTTCTATGCGATGGAAATCATGCGCGAGGCCGCCGCCCTGGAAGCCGCAGGCGCTTCCGTCATCCATCTGTGCGTCGGCGAACCGGATTTCACCGCGCCGGCCGCGGTCATGGACGCGGCCGACGCAGCCGCGCGCCGCGGTGATACCCACTACACAGTGGCGCTCGGCATCGAGCCGCTGCGACAGGCCATCGCCAGGTTCTATCGCACCCGCCACGGATTCGTACTTCCGCCCGAGCGCGTCGCGGTAACGGCCGGCGCCTCCGGGGCGCTGCTGATCGCCTTCGGCACCCTGGTCAATCCGGGCGACGAATGGCTCATGCCGGATCCGACCTACCCGTGCAACCGGCGCTTCGTGTCGCTCTTCGGCGGCACGACGCGACTCGTGCCCTGCGGTGCGCGCAACAACTATCAGCTCACAGCCGAGCTGGTGGCGGCGCACTGGGGGCCGCGCACGCGCGGCGTGATGCTGGCCTCACCGGCCAATCCGACCGGTACCACCGTCGCGCCTGACACCATGCGCGCCATCCATGCTGCGGTACGCGCGCGCGGCGGCGTGCTGCTGGTCGATGAGATCTACCATGGGCTCACATATGAGCGCGAGGCCAGCGGGCGTTTTCGCGAAGAGCACACGGCATTGGAACTCGGCGAGGACATTTTTGTCGTCAACTCGTTCTCCAAGTACTTTCACTTGACAGGCTGGCGTCTGGGCTGGCTGGTGGCGCCGTCCTCGCACATGAAGGCGGTCGAAAAACTGGCGCAGAACCTATTCATCTGCGCGCCCACTGTCGCGCAGCATGCCGCACTGGCCTGCTTCGCACCGGCGACGCTGGCCCTCTACGAGCAACGCCGCGCCGAGTTCGCCGCGCGGCGCGACTATCTGGTCTCCGAACTGCGCGCGCTGGGTTTCGGCGTCCCGGTGGTGCCGCAAGGCGCGTTCTACATCTATGCCGACGTCTCGAAATTCAGCGACGACAGCTTCGCGTTTTGCTTCGATCTGCTCAAGCGCACCGGCGTGGCCATCACTCCCGGGCGCGATTTCGGCGATGCCGACGCCAAGCGCCACGTGCGCTTCACCTATACCGTCGGCACTGACGTCCTGGCAGAAGTCGTGAGACGGTTGCGTGTCGCTCTCCTCCCCCGTCCCTAACGCAAGGAACAGCGCAGCATGGCACGCATCGCCGTTGGCGGCTTTCAGCACGAAACCAATACCTTCGCGCCGACTCCGGCCGACCTTGCCGCGTTCGAATCAGGTGGCGGCTGGCCGGGACTGTGTCACGGCGCAGCTATCGAGGCGGCAGTGGCGGGTGCAAACATCCCCGCCGCCGGCGCCTTGCAGGCATTGCACGGCGCCGGCCACCAATGCGTGGGCCTCACCTGGGCGGCGGCCTCGCCGTCAAACCGGGTGACATCCGAGGCCTACGAGCGTATCGCCGGCGAGATGCTGCGCCGCCTCAAGGACGCCCTGCCGGTCGACGGCGTCTATCTTGATCTGCACGGCGCGATGGTCGCGGCGAATCATGACGACGGTGAAGGCGAACTGCTCGCCCGCGTGCGCCAAGTGGTCGGTGAGCGCGTGCCGATAGTCGCGAGCCTCGACCTTCATGCCAATGTCACGCGACGCATGTTCGAGATCGCCGACGCGCTTGCGATCTACCGCACCTATCCCCACGTGGACATGGCCGAGACCGGCGCGCGTGCAGCGCAGTTGCTCATCGACATGCTCGCAAGCGGGCGGCGGCCGGCCAAGGCCTATCGCACTTTCGACTATCTGACCGGCATCCCCTCGCAGTGCAGCCTGATCGCGCCGTGCAAGGGCTTGTATGAGCTCATCGACACACTCGACCGCCGCCATGGCGTGGCGCTCTCCTTCGCACCCGGTTTTCCGATGGCCGACTTCGACGAGTGCGGCATGTCCATCGTCGGCTACGGCCCCGACCGGACCGCGCTGGCTGGCGCGATGCGCACGCTGGAAGACGCGATCGTCGCCGCCGAACCTGACTTCGCGATGGAACTCTTGAGTCCGCAGGACGCGATTCGTCGTGCCATGGCCAGCGGCGCGCCGGGTCTGCCCACGATCCTGGCCGACACCCAGGACAATCCCGGCGCGGGCGGCAATGGCGACACCACCGGCCTGCTCGCCGCGATGGTCTCGATCCGGCCGCAGGATGCGGTGCTGGGCATGCTGATCGACCCGCATGCCGCGCGCCTGGCGCATGAGGTCGGACGCGGCATGCGCGCCGAATTCTCGATCGGTGCGATATCCGGCGTACCAGGCATGGAACCGCTGCGCGCGCGCTTCAAAGTCGAGGCGCTGGGTGACGGCCAGTTCACCGGCAGCGGCCCGTTTTATCGCAATTTTCGCCTGCGCATGGGGCCGATGGCGGCATTGCGCAGCGTCGATGCCCCGGGGGTGCGCGTAGTGCTCGCCTCGACCAAGTGCCAGACAGCCGACCAGGAAATGTTTCGCCACGTCGGCATCGAGCCGCGCTCGCAGGGCATGGTCGCAGTCAAGAGTTCGGTGCACTTTCGCGCCGATTTCCAACCCATCGCGCGCGAAGTGCTGGTGGTCAAGTCACCGGGACCGGCACTGGCGGATCCGTCAGAGTTTCCGTGGACCAGGTTGCGCCGCGGGCTGCGGGTGCGTCCCCTCGGAGCGGCGTTCACGGGAGCGCAGCCGATGCCCGGCAGCGGCGCGCAAGGTTTGGCTCTGCCATGACGCGCCGTTTCGTCATTGCCCTGATCAAGCACGAGACCAACACGTTCTCGCCGATCGAAACGCCGCTGGAGCGCTTCGGCCACGGCCAAGGTCCGGCGTTCGGGCGTGACGCGCGCCTGGCATTCGAAGGCTCGGCAACGCCGATGGCGGCGTTCATCGACATCGCGCGCCGCGAAGGCGCCGAAATCGTCACGCCGGTGGCTGCAGAGTCGTGGCCCTCGGCGGCGGCATCGCGCGCGACCTTCGAGACACTGATGCAACCGCTCGAAGACGCGCTCAAGGCCGGCTGCGATGCGATATTCCTGGACTTGCACGGCGCGATGGTCATAGACGACTGCGACGACGCCGAAGGCGAGATCTTGAGGCGCGTGCGCAAGATCGCGCCGCGCGTCCCGCTCGCGGTGACCTTCGACTATCACACCAACCTCTCGCCCGAGACCGTGCGCCTGGCCGACGTCATCACCGGCTACAAGACCTATCCGCACGTCGACATGTACGAGGCAGGGCACCTGGCCGGCAACATCCTGGTGGACGCCATGGCCGGGCGCGTGCGGCCGGTAATGGCCTCGGGATCTCTGCCGATCGTGCCGTCGATCATGCGCCACGCTCCTGAAGACGGGCCCTCGGGCGAGATCCTCGCCATCGCGCGGGCCGCCGAGGCAAGCGGGCGCGTGCTTGCCGCCACGCTGCTGCCGGCCTTCGCGCATGCCGACACGCGCTATACCGCATTGTCGGTGGTGGTCGTCGGCGACGCGCTCAAGCCGGGCGGCGAGGCGCAGGCGATCGCGGTACGCGATGAAATGCTTGCGGTGGCACGCACCCGACACCGCGAGTACGCCTACATTCCGACTGTCCTGGCCGAGGACGTCGCGCGCGCGCACACCCTCGGGCGGGTACGCCGCGACGGCCCGGTGCTACTCATCGACCACTGCGACAACTGCGGTTCAGGCGGCACACAGGATGTGATGGCGGTAACCGGGGAAATCCTGCGCCAGGGGCTGGACGACGTGGCAATCGCGCCAATCCGCGACCCTGCGGCGGTACAGAAGATGATCGCCGCCGGGGTCGGCAACAACGTCACCCTGGCCCTGGGCGGCGCGACCGACATGCCGTCCATCGGTCTTGCCGGGCGGCCGCTTGCAATCAGCGGCCGTGTGCGCATGGTCACCGACGGCGAGATCATCTTTCGCGGGCCGATGTATACCGGCCTCAAGTCGCACCTGGGCCCGACCGCTGTGCTCGACACCGGACGTGCACAGATCGTCGTCACCAGCCTGCACCATGAACCCTTCGACCTGGTGATCCTGCGTCATTGCGGCATCGAACCCACCAAGAAGCGCTTCATCATGCTGAAGAGCCGTATCCACTATCGTGCCGGATTCAAGCCGATCGCCGCCGACATCGTCGAGTGCCAGGGCGCGGGCGTCACCAGCGCGGACCTCTCGACCTACCGCTACGCGCGTCTGCCGCGCCCCAGTTTTCCCTTCGATCCGCTCTAGCGCCGGACTAGAATCGCCGCATGGACACGCACCTGGAGCCGGCCGAACACCTGCTCATAGATGTCGGCAACACTTTCGTCAAGTGGAGCCGGCACCGCATCGGCAAGGCTGGTTCACTCTCGACCGAGACCTTCATCGCGGGCGACCGCGTGTTGCTTGACGAGATCACGGCATTGGCTGACGCCTTCCGGGCCCATCCTTCGCCGCGCCGCGTGGTCGTCTCCAATGTCGCCGGGACGCGGGTACGCACGCCGCTCCTGCGCGCGCTGGAGGTCTGGCCCGCCTATCGTGACGCCGGCGGGCCGGCACACTGGCTTGCATCCAGCGAGACCCTGTGCGGCGTGGTCAATGGCTACCGCAACCCCGCGCAACTGGGCACCGACCGCTGGGCCGCGCTGATCGGCGCACGAACGCTCCTGCCCGAACTCCCGGTGCTGGTGGTGGTGTGCGGCACTGCCACCACCGTCGACCTGTTGTCGCCCGAGGGGCGCTTCCTGGGTGGCAACATATTGCCCGGCATGGGCCTGATGCTGCGCTCGCTGCACACCAATACCGCCGCGCTACCCGATGCAGATGGCGACTACCTGAATCATCCGACACAGACGGTTGACGCGATCACGTCAGGCTGCCAGCACGCCCAGGCCGGTGCGATCGAGCGCCTGTTCCGCCGCCACCGCGCCGAGTTCGGCGACCTGGCCTGCGTGATTTCCGGTGGTGCCGGCCGTACGGTTGCGCCGCGCCTGTCGATTCCTTACCGCTTTCACGACAATATCGTCCTCGAAGGGCTGCACCGCGTCGCCCTGAACCTTTGATCGCGAAAGAGCCGTGCGCGCCCTTTTCTTCTTTCTGGTCCTGGTCAACCTGGCCTTTCTTGCCTGGAACCTGGGCTATCTGGGCGACTCGAGTACCGGCAACAGGGAAAGCGCGCGCCTGGCTGCGCAGATCGAACCGGACAAGATTCGCATCCTGAGTGCTGCCGAAGCTAGAAAGCAGGGCGGCGCGACCACGACGACTGCGCCGACCGCAACAAGCGCAGCAAGTACCGCGACCTGCCTGGAGTGGGGCAGCTTCCCGGCCCAGGAGGTCGAGCGTGTCCAGGCGGTCCTGGCAGCATTGAAGCCGCCGCCCAAGTTCAGCCTGCGACGCATCGACGAGACCGCCGGATGGTGGGTCTTCCTGCCGCCTCAGACGAACAAACCCGCCGCCGACAAGAAGCTCGCCGAACTGAAGCAGTTGGGAATCGCCGAATTTTTCGTGATCAACGACGATGGCCCCAACAAGTTCGCGATTTCGCTGGGCGTGTTCAAGACCGAAGAGGCGGCGCGCAATTACCTCGATACTCTTGCCAGGAAGGGCGTGCGCACGGCGCGCACGGCAGAGCGCGAAACGCGCGTGGCCAAAACCATGATCACCTTCCGCGAAGTTGACGAACCTACCCGCGCTCGCCTGAACGAGGCGCGCAAGGATTTCACCGGAGTCGAGCTGCGCGAATGCGCAGGCGACGATCGGCGCAGTGAAGCCAAAGGCGCCTGAAGTTTCGCCTTTATGCGACCTCAGGCGTCTGGCTTGGCGGCGCCCGAACTTTTGACACGGCTGTAGATCGCAAGGATCACGATCGCACCGACCACCGCGGCGATGAAGCCGGCGGTATCGCCGGTCTTGTACCACCCGACGAGGTTGCCGATCACCTGGGACAGCGCAGCGCCGGCGATGCCGAGGATGGCGGTCATGAAAAAGCCCAGCTTGTCGTGACCGGGATGGATGGCGCGCGCAATCAGTCCGGCAACAAAGCCGATGATGACCGTGCCGATGATGCCCATGATGCTCATGTTCTTCCTCTCATTTTTTGTTCTCCGACATCTCACGCACGTAAGGACCCGGCGGGTCGGCGCAGCGTTTCGGGGTGACACCGGTGCAACTGGGGAAGCACCTTCGTCGAATATATCAGTGCCAACACCGGATGGCGGGTTCCGCGCCGGCGCTGCCGTTGCGCACTTTCAACGACGCAAGAACCATGCGCCCACTGGAGAAACCAGGAGCGGCCCACACGCGCCACGCGGACTGCCTTTACGCCTGGGTCTTGCGCGGTGCTGGAGCCGGCGGGTTGGTGAGATGGCTCGCGCATGCCTTGCCAGCCTCCTGCCCCAGCTCCGTCATGCGCCCCGCCATCGCCTTGTTTTTCGGATTCGACATCACAGACCGCAGTTCCTCGATCGAGACCGTCTTGGCGGACTCAGCGGCGCTGCATTCGCAATAGCTGCGCCACTGTGCTGCCCCTACGCTTGTCTGCGAGCGACGCGACAGACAGTTGCGCGTCACCGCCTCGATGAACGAGCGCTTCTCCTCCTCGTTCAAGGGGTTGTAGCCCGCGCCGCGATCAAAGAGCTTGTCGCCCTTCTGCTTGAGGTCGGCGCAAGGGCTGTCCGAATAGGTCACCTTGCCCGCGGCGTCCTTGCACTTGTAGGCCGCTGCATGTGCGCCGCCGGCGAGGCAGCACGCGAAAATGAGAATGCATCCTGGGAGCTTCATGCTGCGCCTCCGATCTCATCACGCGCTGCGGCGTGAGTTGCACTAGCACCAATATATCAGGGCGACCAGGGGGCTGGCTGGACCGTGCCGGAGCGACACCGCGCGCTCGATCAGCCCAACATTCCGGCTCGCGCGATCAGCGACGCGCCGGCCACGCAGAGCAGCACGCGGACGAACTTGAGTATCGCTTCGCGCGACAGCCGGTCCGCCAGGCGTCGCGCCAGGGCCAGCGCGATGAGCGAGGCTGGCACTACCGCGAGCGCGGTCAGCCAGACGTCAGCGTCGGCGAGCATGCCGGCAGCGCCGAAGGCAACGATGCGCGCACCGATGCTGACCACGCTGGTTGCCGCCAGCGTGGCACGCATGCGCACTGCAGGGTGCGGCCGCATCGACAGGTAAATCGCATATGGCGGGCCACCAGCACCGAAAAGCGCCGAGGTGATGCCACCGGTCACTCCGGCCAGCCATGCCCAAGCGCGCCCGATCACCGGCATGGCCGACGGCAACGCCAGACTGACGACACCATAGACCAGGCAAAAGCCGCCCAGCGCGATCATGAGTATGTGCGCCGGCAGTACGCCCAGCAGCACCACGCCCAGCGCAACACCGATAAGGCAGCCCGGCACCAAGCGGACGAGTTCACCGCGGTCGACCTCCCGCGGCCGCTCGGCAAGCAGGCGGGTGGCAATGACGGCGTCGAGCAGGCAGAACACCGCCAGCACGAAACGCAAGTCTATGAAGTGGGACGCGATCGGCACGGTGAGCAAGCCGGCGCCGAAACCGGCGATACCGTAGATGAACGACGCTGCGAACGCTATCGGCACCAGCACGAGTACGGCAGCGAGGCTGCCAGGGCTTAGCGTTTCGACTTGTCGCCTCGCACTTTCGCGAGCGTCGCCGTGGTCGAGCGCTCGAATTCGAATGGTATCGAATGCACTTGACCGCCCCGGTTACGAACCTCCTCTGCACCGACGATCGCGTCGACCGGCCAATCGCCGCCCTTGACCAGCACCTCGGGGCGCGCCGCCAGAATCGCCGCGAGCGGCGTGTCATCGGCAAAGCAGGTCACCAGCGTCACGCATTCGAGCGCGGCAAGCACCGCCATGCGGTCGGCTTCGGTGTTGATCGGCCGGTCGTCCCCCTTGCCCAGGCGCCTGACCGACGCATCGCTGTTGACCGCGACGACAAGGCTTTTGCCGAGCGCGGCGGCCTGCGCCAGGTAAGTCACATGCCCGCGATGCAGGAGATCGAAGACGCCGTTGGTGAAAACCAGCGGCCGCGGCAGGGCCGCCGCGCGCGTGGCAAGATCGCCAGCCGCGCAGATCTTGGCTTCGAAAGCAGGCCCCGCGTAGCCGCGAGTCAATTGGCCCTCCCAGCCCAGTCCACCGTCTGCCCCCTTGAAAGCGGGAAGCAGTGCAATCCCGCGTGGCGCGATTCTACGCGGGGGTGCCTTGAGGCCCGGCGATGACAGGTTCCGGGATGGCACCGGCCAGCGTCTCGCCCACCTTGCGCGAGACCTCCTTGCGGTAGCGATTGAGGTCCTGCACCGAAGTGAAGGTGCGATCGAAGAGGATCGAGACGTTGTGCAGTATGCGCTCGACCACTTTGCGCTCCCAATTGCGATCGAAGTCGATCTGGCGCGACAACCAGTGCTCCAGCCAGACCGGATCGGGGAGCCTGGACTGCACGGTGTCGTCGGGGAACAGTGCCGCATTGACGTGCAGGTTGGTCGGGTGCAACGCCTGCGCGGTACGGTTGGCGGAAGCCATCAACACGCCGATTTTGGCAAAGGCGCTGCGGGCCTGATCGCCGAAGTTGGCAATGGCGCGTTTCATATACTGCAGGTACGCGCCACCATGGCGTGCCTCGTCGCGCGAAATCAGGTTGTAGATGTGCTTGATCACCGGCTCCGTGTGCCACTCGGCGGCGCGCCGGTACCAGTGGTTGAGGCGGATCTCGCCGCAAAAATGAAGCATCAGGGTCTCCAGCGCCGGCGCCGGGTCGAAGGGGAAGCGCACCGCGTGCAGTTCCGCTTCTGTCGGAACGAGTTCGGGCCGGAAACGGCGCAGGTATTCCAGCAGCACCAGCGAATGCTTCTGTTCCTCGAAGAACCAGACGCTGACAAAGGCCGAGAAATCCGAATCGTGCGCGTTGTCGCGCAGGAACATCTCGGTGGCCGGCAGGGCTGCCCACTCGGTGATCGCGTTCATCTTGATGGTGCGCGCCTGCTCGTCACTCAACAGGCGCGCGTCGAAAGCGGACCAGGGAACATCCTTTTCCATGTTCCAGCGAACCGCCTCGAGGGACTTGAAAAGCTCGGGGTAGAGCATTGAATCTCCTGTGCCGGCGCGCATCAGGCGCGCCTTGGCCATGCTTATTGAATCTAACGCGCCACCCTTTCAGCCCGATTACACCGAAGGACGCCGTCCGCCTGCACCAGATACGCGTCAGGAACCATGGCGGAGGCGCCAGTCGGCGACCATTTGTGCGACCGCGGCCACGCTATCGACCATCACAATACCCTGCGGAGCGCGACGACCGAGCAGGGCCGAACCCGCACCCGCCCAGATCTCGGTGGCTGGCTCCACCAGCCGGCGCAATTCGGCCAAACCTTCGGTGGCGCGAGTCGGCGAGTACGCGAGACTGAACGATAGCGCCACGACATCAGCGCCATGCGCTTGTGCCGCGCGCGCGATATCCCACACAGGCATCTCGGTGCCCAGCGAGACGCACTGCGCGCCTTCCATGACCAGCAAGGTCTCGGCCATGAGCAGCCCCAACGAATGCTGCTCGCCGGGAAAGGTGGTCAGGAGGATGCGCGGAGGGCCGGGGGCGGCCGGCATGCCGGCGATCGCTCCGCGCAGTACGACCTGCAGCGATTCGGTGTAGAAGTGCTCCTCGTAGATCTCCAGTTCTCCGCGCACCCAGGATTCGCCTACGGCGGTGGTCAAAGGGGCGACCAACTCGGTGACAAAGCGCGCCAGCCCGAGTTGGACCATCGCGCGACCGAGCGCGTGACGGAGTTCGTCTCCCTTGTGCGCACGCACCAGGTCGACGAACGTTGCGATAGCCGCGTTGCCTGCCGAATCGACCGTGGATTCGTGGGACTGCGCCAGGCGCTGCAATTCAGCCTCGTCCAGACCCATGAGCTTGCCAGGTCGCATGCCGCGGTCCATCAGGCGCTTGATGGCGCGCAGGCGCTGTACCTGTTCCTCCGTGTAGACGCGCTCGCCGGCGTCGTCGCGCAGCGGCATCGGAAAACCATAGCGCCGCTCCCAGACCCGCAGGGTGTCCTTTGAGAGACCGGTGTCGCGCTCGACCGCGCCGATGCTTGCAGTGTTCATGGGGTGTTCAGGGAGGAGCGTTGGGGAACCGACGAAGCTTTGGAGAGCTTCAGGTAGGCAATCAAAAAATTGTCCTAGACAAAAATGAAATTACGGATGTATTATCTCATTTAGCGTCGTTTTGTCCATGACAATATGGAAATTGCGTCCCGCTGCTGGTGGAATCCGTACCATGCCGGGTATGAAAGCGAACGTAAGCGGTTACTTACACACACGTATGCCCTTGATGTTCCATGATTAATCCAATTTTTTCGGGTGAGGCCAAGCGATGAAGGTTGCCGTCGTGGGTAGCGGCATTGCCGGATTGTCCTGCGCATATTCATTGTCGAAGCAGACGGGTATCGCGGTAACTCTACTGGAAGCCGATTCCCGATTGGGTGGCCATAGCCACACCTTTGATGCGACGATCGAGGGTGTGACCTGCCCGGTCGATACCGGTTTTCTGGTCTACAACGAACGCACTTATCCGGGCCTCCTGAAGTTATTCAAGGAGTTGGACGTCGCATCCGCGGCAAGCGACATGTCGTTTTCAGTGAGCCTGGCCGGCGAGATCGAGTGGGCGGGCAACAACCTGGCGACGGTTTTCGCCCAACCGCAAAACCTCCTGCGACCACGCTTCCTGGGCATGCTGTCCGACATCATGCGCTTCAACCGCGAAGCCCGGCGCATAGCAGGGGGCCCGAGCCCCACACAGACCTTGGGGGAATTTCTCGACGGGGGCGCCTACGGCAGCGCATTTCGTGACTGGTATCTGCTGCCCATGGCGGGAGCGATCTGGTCCTGCCCGACTGCGACCATGCTCGACTATCCGCTCTCGACCTTCGCGCGCTTTTGCGCCAACCACGGCTTGCTGAGCATCAATGACCGGCCGCGGTGGTTGACGGTGCGCGGTGGTTCGCGCGAATACGTAACGAGCATCGCGGCGCGACTGCCGCGCGTGCGCACGCGCGCTGCAGTCGAGAGCGTACGCCCCGCCGCGGCCGGAGTGCTGATGCGGGTGAATGGCCAGACCGAACGCTATGACCAGGTCGTATTGGCTTGCCACAGCGATCAGGCCCTGCGCCTGCTTGACGCGCCGACCAAAGCGCAGAGCACGGTGCTCGCTGCGGTGCGCTACCAGCCCAATAGCGCCTGGCTGCATACCGATCGCGCCCAGCTACCGCGCCGCGAACGCGTCTGGGCAGCTTGGAACTACCTGGGACCTGCGCCGGGCTCGACCGCGCCCGACGCACGCCGCGTCGCGGTGAGCTACCTGCTGAACCGACTTCAGCCGCTGCCGTTCACCACTCCGCTGATGGTCACCTTGAATCCGATGGTACTGCCAGCCGAAGCGCAAACCCTCGCCGCATTCGAGTACTCGCATCCGATCTTTGACGCTGCAGCGATTCGCGCACAGGAACGCCTGCCGTCGCTACAGGGCGAAGGTGGAATCTGGTTCGCCGGTGCGTGGACCGGTTTCGGTTTCCACGAGGATGGGCTGCGCTCGGGTCAGGCGGTCGCCCGGGACCTGATTGACCTTGCGGCAACGCGGCGCGCCGCGGCATGACCATGGGCACGCGCGCGACCTCGACGGAGCGCAACTGGCTCTTCCTGGGCAACGTGATCCACCAGCGCCTGCGCCCGGTGCAGCACGGCTTTCGCTACCCGGTCTTCTTCCTGCGCTTCCCGCTGTCACGCAGCGCCGAACTCGCAAACCGGGTCTTCTCGCTCAACCGCTTCAACCTCCTGTCGTTTCATCACGCCGACCACGGCAACGGCGGGGACCCCGAATCCTGGGCGCGTAGCGTTCTTGCCGCCGAGGGTGTGGCCGGAGCGGACGGCGAAATCATCCTGCAGACCTTCCCGCGCGTCCTGGGCTATGTCTTCAACCCGGTGTCGTTCTGGTTCTGCCACGCCCGCAACGGCGCGCTCAAGGCCATCCTGGTCGAGGTCAACAACACTTTCGGGGAGCGGCACTGCTACCTGCTCGAAGACGGCGGTCGCGAATTGCGCGATGGCACAAGCATGCGCGCGCGCAAGGTCTTTCACGTCTCGCCGTTTTGCGAGGTGGTAGGCGGCTATCGCTTTCGCTTCCTCGCCGCCCGGCGCGAACAAGGCACTCGCGTCGTCGCGCGCATCGACTATCACGACGACGATGGTGACCTCCTCATCACCGCGCTCTCCGGTCGCTCGCAGGAATTTCGCGTGCGCACCCTGTTGCGGGCCTGCATTGCCATGCCACTGATGACGCTGGCCGTGACCCTGCGCATCCACTGGCAGGCGCTGCTGCTCGCGTTGCGGCGCGTGCCAATCATCGGCAAACCCCGTCCCCCCGAACACTTCATCACCCGCTGACGCCACACCATGTCCGAAGCCTATGTACGTCCGTTACCATTTTCACCGGGTACGGTGCCGCTGGCGGCCCGCACCGTCCTGCGACTGCTTGAGCGTCTCGCGCACGGCACCCTGATACTCGAGGGTCCGGGAGGGTTTGCCACTCGTTTCGGCACCGGCGATCCGGTGGCACACCTGGCGATTCGCGACTGGAGAGTGATTGGCGAATCGCTCTCCGGCGGGGACATCGCCTTCGCAGAGTGCTACTTCGACGGCCGCTGGAACTCGGCTGACCCGGCACGCCTGGTCGAGCTCTTTTGCCTGAATCGCGACACCATGGACGGCGCGGTCTACGGCACCTTCATCGGGTCCATCGCGCACCGACTGCGCCACTGGCTCAACCGCAATACGCGGGCCGGTTCGCGCCGCAATATCGCGGCGCACTACGACCTTGGCAACAATTTCTACGGCCTTTGGCTGGATGCCTCGATGACCTATTCCAGCGGCCTCTTCCTGCCAGGCGCCGACACGCTGGCAGAGGCCCAGGTCGCCAAGTACCGCCGCATCGTCGAGCGCATCGCACCTTCCACGAGTGACCACGTGCTTGAAATCGGCTGTGGCTGGGGCGGCTTCGCCGAGACTTTTCTGACCGGGAGCCGTGCGCGGCTGACCGGACTCACCCTGTCGCGCGAGCAACTTGACTACGCTCGGGCGCGCCTTCGCACCAGGGGTTTGGGCGATCGCGCGGACTTGCGCTTCATGGACTACCGGGACCTTGAGGGCCGCTTCGATCACATCGTCTCCATCGAGATGTTCGAAGCCGTCGGTGAAGCCTACTGGGACGGCTACTTCGCCTGCTTGAGCCGACACCTGGCTCCCGCCGGGCGTGCCCTGGTACAGACCATCACCATCGACGACGCCCTCTTCGCACGCTATCGCAAGGGCACCGACTTCATCCAGCAATACGTCTTTCCGGGCGGCATGCTGCCTTCCCCAGCCGAGTTCCGCAGGCGCGCCAAGGCTGCCGGGCTCGAGGTGACCGATGCCTTCACCTTTGGCCGCGACTACGCGCGCACCCTGCGCATGTGGCGCGAGGCCTTCATGGCGCGTCGCCTGGAAGTCCTCGCGCAGGGCTTCGACGAGCGCTTCCTGCGCCTGTGGGAGTTCTACCTCGCGTACTGCGAAGGCGCATTCAACGCTCGCTCGACCGACGTCGTGCAGTTCGAATTGCGTCATCAGGGCGTCGCATGACGCAAATCCGCCTGCGCGGCGCCGCGAGGGCGGCCATTGCGGCAACGGCTTGCTCCATGGTGTCGCTAGCCGCTGCCTTGACGTTGACCCCTGTTGGTGTCATCGCCGCATCTGTAGCGACGACCGAGCGCAATGCAGCGCCCTACGTACGCACATGGCTGCCGGAGGCACGCATGGTCGGCTCCGGTCGTCTCACCTGGCTGGGTTTCCATGCCTACGATGCGGCGCTGTACGCCCCGCAAGGCCGCTTTGTCGCGGATCGGCCCTATGCACTGGAACTCACCTACGCGCGCGACTTCAAGGGTGAAGTCATCGCTGAGCGCAGCATCAGCGAGATCAGGAAACTGGGCAAGCTGAGCGATGCCGACGCCATGCCCTGGGCGGCGCTGCTGCGCGAGCTCTTCCCGGACGTGCGCAGGGGCGACCGATTGACGGGCATAGCCGGCGCCGACAGCCCGGCACGCTTCTACCTCAACGGCCGCGCCATCGGCACCATCGCCGACGAGCGCCTGGCGCAAGCCTTCTTCGCCATCTGGCTGGATAGCCGCACCTCGGCACCGGGACTGCGCAAGCAGTTGCTGGGACTGTCCGGCCCGGCGTCGTGAGCAGCATAGCACTGGGACTGCCGCGCACCGTAGCCTACGGAGCGCTGGGACTGCCGGTCGCGTTTGCCGCGCTGCCGGTCTACGTCTACGCTCCCAAGTTCTACGCCACCCTTGGCCTCTCGCTGGGCATGGCCGGAGCCGTATTGCTTTTCACACGCGTGGCCGATGCGCTGATCGACCCCTGGCTGGGCCGGCTCGCCGATCGCGTGCGCGCGCGCAAGCTCTTTATCGCGGCCGCCTTGACACTCCTGGCTCCCGGGCTTATCGCAATGTTCCATCCGCCGGCGCTCGGCGCGGATGGGCTCGCGCTGTGGCTGGCCGCCTCAGTAGTACTGGCGACTCTGGGTTACTCGGCGGCAGTGATCGCCTACCAGGCCTGGGGAGCAGCGCTGGGCGAACCCTTCGAGCGCACTCGCATCGCCGCAGCGCGCGAAGGTTTCGGTCTCATCGGGGTGGTGCTGGCCTCGATCCTGCCGCAGGCCTTCGCGCCAACCGTTGAAGCCGGGTTGCCGCAGACCACCTGGGCGTTCGCGGCAATCCTCGGCGCCTGCGCATGGGCCACGCTCTCCATGACCCCCGCGCGATCTTCCGCGCAGCTTTCGGAAACGCCAGGCGAGGTACTCAAGACACGCGCACCGGTCCTGGCCTCGCCACGCTTTCGCGGACTGCTGGCCGTCTTCGCATTGAACGGCATCGCTGCGGCGATTCCTGCGACGCTGTTCCTGTTTTTCGTCGCAGACGTACTCCGACTCGAGTCAATGAGCGG
Organism: Burkholderiales bacterium; assembly: GCA_046160545.1. Taxonomy (GTDB): domain Bacteria; phylum Pseudomonadota; class Gammaproteobacteria; order Burkholderiales; family JAEUOS01; genus JAEUOS01. The sequence continues at coordinate 58 of JBJXGS010000242.1, read as the reverse complement.
CGCATTTCTCGCGCTTTACTTCGTCGCCGCGGCGGCGACCCTGCCGCTGTGGGTCGCC
>JBJXGS010000241.1:0-7572 GCA_046160545.1 Burkholderiales bacterium | reverse complement strand
TTACAAGGCCCAGTCGGAGGCCGACTCGATGTACAACACGCCGTCGACCTACCCGATCTACATGGCCGGGCTGGTGTTCCAGTGGTTGAAGCGCGGCGGTGGCTTGAAGGCGATGGAAGAGCGCAATATCGCCAAGGCCAGGCTTCTCTATGACTGCATCGATGCCAGCGGTCTGTACCAGAACAAGGTGGCCCAGTCCGACCGCTCGCGCATGAATGTCGTCTTCACCCTCCGGGACGAGAAGCTTGACGCTGCGTTCCTGAAAGCCACCGAAGCCGCAGGCATGGCGCAACTGAAGGGCCACCGCTCGGTGGGCGGCATGCGCGCCTCGATCTACAACGCCATGCCCATGGCAGGGGTCGAGGCCCTGGTGGCCCTGATGCGGGATTTTGAGAAGAGCCATGGATAAGCCATTCAAGATTCAGCTCCTGAACCAGATCTCGGCGGTGGGTTTGAAACGCCTGCCCGCCGAACGCTACGTGACCGGCAAGGCGATCAGTGACCCGGACGCGATCATGGTGCGCTCCCAGGACATGCACGCAATGACCATCCCGGCCTCGGTCAGGGCGGTGGGGCGTGCCGGTGCCGGTACCAACAACATTCCGGTCAAGGCGCTCTCCGAGCGCGGCGTGCCGGTCTTCAACGCGCCCGGCGCGAACGCCAACGCGGTCAAGGAACTGGTGTTGGCCGGCATGCTCATGGCCTCGCGCAATCTGGCCCGGCGTTACGCTTTGCCGACACGCTGGCCGGCACCGGCGAGGAGTTTGAGCGCCAGGTCGAGGAAGGCAAGAAGGAATTCGCCGGCTTCGAGTTGGCCGGCCACACCCTGGGCGTGATCGGACTGGGTCGCATCGGCTGCCTGGTGGCCGACGCGGCCATCAAGCTGGGCATGCACGTGCTGGGCTACGACCCGGAAATCACCGTGGATGCGGCCTGGAGCCTGCCCTCGCAGGTCAAGAAGGCGCACAGCATCGACGAGGTGCTCAAGGGAGCGCACTTTGTCAGCCTGCACGTGCCTCTGGTGGCGGCCACGCGCGGACTGATCGGGTCCGCCAACATCGACCACCTGCGCAATGGGGCGATCCTGCTCAATTTCTCGCGTGAGGCCATCGTCGACGAGGCTGCGGTGCTGGCCGCACTTGCCTCGCATCGGCTGAAGTCCTACGTCTGCGATTTTCCCAGCCCTCAGTTGCGTGGGCACCGGCAGGTGGTGGCGTTGCCGCACCTGGGCGCTTCGACCCGCGAGGCCGAGGACAACTGCGCGGCCATGGTGGCCGACCAGCTGCGCGACTATCTCGAGGATGGCAACACGAAGAACGCGGTCAATTTTCCCGACACCGCGATGCCGCGCGAAGCGCCCTATCGCGTGGCGATCGCCAACGCCAACGTACCCAACATGCTGGGGCAGATTTCCACCACCATGGCGCGCGCCGGGCTCAACATACACAACATGCTCAACAAGTCGCGTGGCGAGATGGCGTACACGTTGGTGGATGTGGATAGCGCCGTGCCGCAAGCGGTGATTGCCGAGCTGGGCTCGATCAAGGGCGTGCTCGCGGTGCGTTATCTTCCGGTTCCCGCCGCAAAAGGAAATGTCGCATGAGCACAGAATTCGAGTTCCGGGCTGACGTCGAGTTCGCCATACGCGGCACGGAGAAGTTGAAGGGCAACCTGTGGCTGCCCAAGGGCCAGGGCAAGACACCGGTGGTCATCGGCGTACACGGCGGTGGGTGGCATACCCGCCTGCAGGAGAACTACCAGTACTGGGGACCGTGGCTGGCTGCGCGCGGCTACGCGGTCTTTGCGCCGACCTACCGGCTCTCCTCGGCCGAGGCCAAGTCCTTTCCGGAATGTTTCCATGACGTGCGCGCCGCGGTGCAGTGGATCAAGGGAAATGCTGCGTCGCTGGGCCTGGACGCGGAGCGCATCGCGCTTATGGGCGACTCGGCGGGCGGGCATCTGGTGTCGCTGGTCGCCTTGGCCGGCGACGATGCGCGCTTCAAGGACGGCAACGCCGGCGATGCGCACGGCGCGCTCTCGACGCGCGTCAAGGCGGTGATACCCATCTACGGCGTCCTCGACCTCATGGCCCAATGGCGACATGACCTGACCGCCCGCACGCGCGACCCGATTACCGAAAAACTGCTTGGCGTGAGCGCGATTGACGACAAGCGCGCCTATTTCGACGCCTCGCCGCTCTCGTATGTGTCCGGGCGCGACAACAGCACGGCCTTCCTCGTCGTCTGGGGGACCCACGACGACATCGTCGACTGCGCCACGCAGAGCGAAGCCTTCCTCGAGGCGCTCAAGCAGGCGAAGTTCTACGCCCGCCCGGTCGTGGTGCACGGCGCGCCGCACTTCTGGAGTGCCGAACCGATCGAGGAGGCGGGCAGCCACTCAGGTTTCCTCGCGCCGCGGTTGTTGCGATTTCTGCAAGCCAAGTTGTAGCGGCCTATGGAAATCCGCCTCAACGCACCTACCTACTCTCTTTATCGCACACACCTGCGGCCGGGGTCAGATCGAACCGCAGGGGCAAGAACGGAGGGCAACGATGCGCGTCGTCGGGTCGAAGGATCGTAACGAGTTCGAGCTCGATCCGGTGCGCGCGCTGCGTCGCGCGCTAGACATGGATCGCAAGCTGCGTCTTATTGTCGGGCCGCCTCGACCGCGTGGCGTGTTCCGCGCAACGCACGCGGAGTTCAATCGCATCGACGACGCGCGACGGGTCGATATCGCGCGGCTGGTGAATGCGTCGTGAGTTCGCGCGATCCGCTGTTGGAACTCCTTGCGCGATTTCATGCTGAGGGCGTCGAATACGTCCTCGTCGGGGGGCAAGCAGTTCGGATCAATGGTTTTCTACGGGCGACCGAGGATATCGATTTTCTAATCCGGCCCGGCCGTGAAAACGGGCGGCGCATCATCCGTGCCCTGGGTTTTCTGGCGTCATCAAAGGAGTTGGATGCCGGTTGGTTCGAACCAACCGAAATTGGCGAGCTCGAGAACATCCGTGTCGCTGACGAATTGATCGTCGATCTTCTGTTCGCGGCCAACGGCGAGACGTACGAAAGCATTGCTCCGCATATTCGCGAGATCTCAAGTGAGGGTATCCCAATCCGCGTCCTGGATATCGACGGACTTATCAAGACAAAGACCGACTACCGCGACAAGGACAAGATCGACAAGCAGGCCTTGGCCGAGATCAAGCGAGGGCTCGAGGGCAAGAATTAAGGACCGGCCACAGGCTTCAAGTCTTCCGCTGACGCACGACCGCGCGCAACGTCGATTGGCAAGAGCAGGATCAATCCCGCAATAAAGAGGACCGCCGTCGAGAGGATGGCCACGCGCTGGTTGCCTCCCGTCGCCCATGTGATCGCGCCGTACATAAGGGGCCCGATCACCGCCGCCAGCCGGGTCGCGAAGGTCCACAGCCCGTAGAACTCGCCGAGTTGGCGAACCGGCGCGAACATGCCGGCCATGGCGCGACCGGCCGACTGCGAGGAACCCATGCAGGCGCCGGCGATCGCGGCCGCCCACCAGAAGCCGCCCTTGGTGGTGGTCACCGCGGCGATGACGCAGGTGGCAATCCAGCCCACCAGCGTGAAGGCGAGCGCAGGTTTGTGGCCGATGCGGTCCTGCCAGAAACCGAAGCCGAAGGCGCCGATCGCCGCCGCGATATTGAGGACGAAGATCAGCACCATGGTCTCGGCCGGCTTGAAGCCGATGACCTGCTCGGCGTAGATCGCCGCCAGCGTGATGGCGACCGCAACCCCGCCCTGGTAGAAAACTGCGGACGCGAGCAGCCACGCGAAGTCACGGTAACGCCGCGCTTCCGCGAGCGTGGTCTTCAGCTGCCTGAGAGAAGCGCCCAGCCCAACATTAGTGAGTGCTTGCTTCTGTGGCAATGCGCGCTCTGTCAGGAGTGCAAGCGTGGCCAGCGCTGCAAGCGCGTAGATGGTGGCGGTGATGATCATGGTGACGGGAACGAACTCGGCCGCCGGCACCCCGCGGGCCTGGGAAGTCAGCACATAGGCGAGCGACAGGCCGAGCGCCAACATGCCGCCGAAATAGCCGAAGCTCCAGCCCCAGCCCGAAACGGTGCCCAGGGACTCGCGGCGGGCGAGTTCGGGCAGGAACGCGGCCGCCAGTGAATCGCCGTAGTTGAAGAAAGTGTTGGAAAGGATGATCAGCACGATCGCCAGTGCCACCTGTCCCGGACCAGCCAGCGCGAGTCCTGCGGTCGTCACCACGCATGCCAGGGTGGTGACGGCGAGAAAGCGCTTCTTGGCTGCGCGCAGGTCAGCCAATGCCCCGATGGCCGGCATGGTGAGCATGACGATTGCGTAGGAAACCGAAAGCGCGGCGGTCCACGCAAAGGTCGCCCAATCGGCCTTCTGCGCGACGACGCCGACAAAGTAGGCCGAGAAAACCGCCGTCAGCACCACGGTCGTGTAGCCCGAATTGGCGAAGTCGTACATCGCCCAGCCGAAGACTTCGCGCTTCCTGACGCCGGGGTTCAGGTGATGTTGCGAGAAAAGGGACATGGGCGAGCCTGTAAACGGGCAGGTGAGCGCAGTGTACGGGGTGTCGGTGACGCTCTCTTGTCTGCGCTGGTGTCGCCGCGCGCAGCCCGAGCGCGCCGGTCGGCATCGAAGCACAGAGGTGACCGGCAGGCGCCATCTGGTGTAACGTAACGCTCCTCACGTTCAAGGCCTCTTTGGGTCGCGGAGCATCCCCATGAAAATCCAGCGCTTTCACCACGTTGCCTATCGCTGCCGCGATGCCAAGGAAACCGTCGAGTGGTATCGCAAGCACCTCGACATGGACTTCACAATCGCCTTCGCCGAAAACCAGGTGCCCTCGACCAAGGCGCCCGACCCCTACATGCACATCTTCCTGGACGCCGGTGGCGGCAACGTGCTCGCTTTCTTCGAACTACCCAATTCGCCGCCGATGGGGCGCGATGTGAATACGCCGGAATGGGTGCAGCACATCGCCTTCAAGGTCGACAGCCTCGATACCCTGCTCACCGCCAAGGCGCGTCTCGAGGCGGCCGGTATCAGTGTGGTCGGCCCCACCAATCACACCCTCTTCAAGTCGATCTATTTCTTCGATTGCAACGGCCACCGCCTCGAGTTGGCCTGCGACATCGGCACCCCCGAGATGAACGCCCGTGCTGAAGCGGTGCGCTGGGAAATGCTCGAGGAATGGTCGAAGACCAAGCGCGCCCCCAAGCACGCAGCCTGGATGCACGAAGGGGAGATGGCCGGATCCTGAGTGCGACTGACGGGGCGGCCATGCGCTACGAGCTCTACTACTGGCCGACGATCCCCGGTCGGGGTGAGTTCGTCCGCCTGGCCCTCGAGGATGCGGGAGCGGACTACGTCGACGTCGCGCGTCTGCCGGAGGCCGAAGGCGGCGGCATGCCGGCGCTACTTCGCGTCATCAACGGGGCCGGGTCGCGCCCGCCGCTGGCACCGCCGGTGCTGCGCGCGGGCGACGAGTGGATATCGCACACGGCGGGCATTCTCGACTTCCTCGGTCCGCGGCTCGGACTCGCCCCGGCGGACGATGCCGCCAGGCGTTGGGCCTTGCAGCTGCAGTTGAGCGTCACCGATTTTGTAGCCGAGATCCACGACACCCACCACCCGGTTTCCGGACGCCTGTACTACGAGGACCAGAAGGCCGAGGCGGTGCGCGCCGCGGCGGTTTTTCGCGAGCACAGACTGCCGCGGTTCATGGACTATTTCGAGACCGTGCTCGCGCGCAATGGCGGCAGGCGCATGGTGGGCGATGGGTTTTCGTATGTCGACCTGTCGATGTTCCAGGTGATGGTCGGATTGCGCCACGCCTTGCCACGCGCCATGGATGCGCGCGCCGGGTCCTGGCCGAAGCTGAACGCACTTGCCGCCGCGGTCGCGCAACGCGCGCCCCTGGCTGCCTACCTAACTTCGAGGCGCCGTCTGCCGTTCAACCAGCACGGCATTTTTCGCCACTACCCGGAACTGGATGGCTGACGCCACCGTCGGGCGCGTTGTTCCCATGCAGGTCGCCATCGTCCTCTACCCCGGCCTCACCGCGCTGGACGCGATCGGCCCGTATGAAGTGCTCAACAGCGCCGCCGGATTCGACATCCGTTTTGTCTGGAAGAGCGCGGGCCCGGTGGTGACTGATCATGGGGCGTTCACACTGGGCGCGACGCACACGCTTGCGGAAACGCCCGCGCCGGACGTCGTCATCGTTCCCGGGTCATCGGCCAACACCGGTCACGCGATGAAGGATGCGGTCCTGCGCGACTGGCTGGTCGGCGCGCATCGGGGCACGCGCTTCACGACCTCGGTGTGTTCGGGCGCGCTGGTCTTGGCCGCCGCGGGTCTGCTCAAGGGCCATCCCGCGACGACCCATTGGGGTGTTATGGATTCCCTTGCCAGGTACGGCGCCGAAGCCCGGCCCAACGAGCGCGTGGTGCGATCAGGCCGCATCATCACCGCGGCGGGTGTCTCGGCCGGGATCGACATGGGGCTTGCGCTCCTGGCCGATCTTTCGGGAGCCGACGCGGCGAAAGCGGTGCAATTGGCGATCGAATACGACCCCAGGCCGCCGTTCGACTGCGGCCACATGACCAAGGCCGACGCGGCGACTGCACAGGCAGCGCGCCGCGGCGTTGTCGAGCGCGCCAAGCTGCCGCGCTCCTGGAGCTGAGGCAGGCTGCGTCAGCACCAGTGTCGCGGCATCGCACGTTCGTGGCAAACTCGCCTGGCAAGCTCTGACAAGGGGACAGCATGTTGCGCGAGTACAAACAGGTAGATGGCCCCACGCCGCGCATTTCGAGCGTGCATCACCTTGCTTTCCGCTGCCGCGACGCCGAGGAAACCCGGCGCTTCTATGAGGACGTGCTGGGACTCGAACTCACGGCCGCGCTGGCACTGGATGAGGTCTCGGGAACCAATGCGCGCGAGCGCTACATGCATCTTTTCTTTCGCATGGCCGGCGGCGACTTCGTGGCCTTTTTCGACGTCCCCGACCATCTCGACGACCCGGCGCAGTTCGACCGCAAGTGGGGGTTCGACCAGCACTTCGCGATGGCCGTCGACACGCGCGCGGACCTGCTTGCTTTTCAGGCGCGCATCCGCGCCGCGGGTGTCACCTGCATGGGGCCGCTGGACCACCACTTTTGCCATTCGATCTATTTCTATGACCCGAATGGCGTGCAGGTCGAACTGACCTGGAAGGTGCCCGAGCATGAAGTCATCATGGGCGAGGAGAAAGCCGCGGCCCGCGAACGCATTCGCGCCTGGTCGCAAGAAACCCTGGAACGCAAGCGCGCCAAGCTCAAGCCCGCCTCGCCCGCCCGACAGTTCCGCTGACCGAATCGGGCGATTCGATGCATTCCCGACGCGAATTCGAATACGACCGCGAACCCTATCTGGTCGCCTTCGAGGAGAAGGCGCTCTACAAGGAGACCTACGCCGGGCAGGGCGGCATGGTGGTGCTGGAGTCGCAGCACTTGAAGCCACGCGGTGCGGCCGGCGGCACGGTGGTGATCTCGATGCATCCCATCGGCGGCACTCAGTA
>JBJXGS010000240.1:0-6325 GCA_046160545.1 Burkholderiales bacterium | reverse complement strand
AGTCGTGCTGGCGGTCGTGCTTCTCGCGCTTGATGTGACGCGATTGACGGTCCTGCGCGTGCTCGATGCGCACCGCTTCCTTCCTGGTGATGGTGCCGTCGGCGCCGGCCTTCTGCTCCATGCGATCGACTCGCGCCTGACCGCGCTCCAGCCGGGTGGCTTCCTTTTGCGTCAGCGCGCCTGACTGGACACCTTGATCGATGCGCCTGTCCTGGTTGGCCTGGCGCTTGTTGATACGCTCCTGGGCATTGGGAGCCGGAGCAGACCCGGGGGCGGGCGCGGGCGTGGTATGCGCAAGAGCGGGCAGGGCCAGAGCGGCGAGCGCTGCGACGATGAAAGGCTTCAGGGACATTTGAATTCTCCGGTGGTTGACGGGCAGCGCGAGGAAAGCGCCGCCCATGCAGGAGACAACGCCCAAGCGAGGCCGAGCGACGACCGCAAGCGGCGTAAGCACATGTAACAGTTGTTGCAGATGGACGCGTGCTGTTGTCGGTTCAGCGGGCGCTGCGGCATTCGGCCGCACTGGCAGTCAGGCAGGGGGCAGCAGATCCAGCCGGTCAGTGCAGACCGCATCGACGCCCATCCCGAATAGCCGCGTCGCCTGGGCCGGATCATTGACCGTCCAGCACATGAGGCCAAGACCGCTGGCCTTGATCGCCCTGGCGCCCTGGTCGGTCAGGTGCGCTGCATTGCAATGCACGGCCACGGCATCGACTGCAGCAACCTGTTCGCGCCAATCGGCCGGCAGCGCATCGAACAGGCAGGCGATGTCCAGTCGGCAGGCTGCGCGCGCGGCGCTCAGGGCTTGCGGCGAAAACGACGACAACAACACGCGCGAGGCCGGCAGCAGCCTCGCGGCGGCGCCGGCCACCTGGGCCCCGGTGCGCTCTGCCACCTGCGCGCCGCCCGGCGCCCAGGGTTTGATCTCGACATTGGCCCACAGGCCAAGTTCCACGCACGCCTGCGCCGCAGCGTCGAATCCGGGCACCGATTCGCCGGCGAATCGCGCATCGCGCCAGGACCCGGCATCCAGCCGCGCCAGGTCGGCGGCCGCGGTGGCGCCGACCTGGCCGCGACCGTTGGTGGTGCGCTCGAGCGTGTCGTCGTGCATGAGGATCGGGGCTGCGTCGCCGGTCAGCATGACGTCGAACTCGACGGCGCGAAAGCCGCGCACGTGGGCTTCACGCAGCCCGGCCAAGGTGTTCTCGGGCGCCAGCGTACCGCCGCCGCGGTGGGCGATCACCCGGTGCGGGTAGGAGTAAGCGGATCTCATTTTTCGGTCTCCACCAGCCCGCGCACGAACCAGCGCTGCATGACAATGACCACCAACGCCGGCGGCAACATCGCCAGAAGCGCAGTCGTCATGACCAGATTCCATTCGGTTGCTGCATCGCCGCCTGAGATCAGCCGACGGATGCCGATGACCGCGGTGTAGAAGTCCTCGCGCGTGGTGACCATGAGCGGCCACAGGTACTGGTTCCAGCCGTAAATGAAGAGAATCACGAACAACGCGGCCAGCTGGGTGCGCGAGAGCGGCAGGACGATGCTCCAGAAAAACCGCAGCGGTCCCGCACCGTCGATGCGCGCCGCCTCGGCAAGTTCGTTGGGCAGGGACATGAAGAACTGGCGAAACAAAAAAGTTGCCGTCGCCGAGGCCAGGAGCGGTACCGTCAGTCCCGCATAACTGTCGAGCATGCCCAGCGATGCCACGACCTGGAAGGTCGGCAGGATGCGCACTTCCACCGGCAGCATGAGGGTGAGGAAAATCAACCAGAAGCAGAACTGCCGGCCGGGAAAGCGGAAATAGACGATCGCGAACGCAGAGATCACCGAGATCGCGATCTTGCCCACGGCGATCAGAAGCGCGGAAATTGCGCTGTTGAGCATGAGTCGCGACAAGGGCGTCGAACCCCCGGTGAAGACCTGGGTCCAGTTGGCGATGAGCCGGTCACCGGGCAGGAGCGACATCGGCGCGTCGAGGACCTGTTCCGCAGTCAGTGTCGAGGCGACGAAAGCCATCCACACCGGAAAAGCGATCAGCACCACCCCGACCACGAGGATGACGTGGGTGAGCGCATCGGCCACCGGCGAGCGCTCGACCATCAGTAGGTCACCTTCTTCTCGATGTAGCGGAATTGCGCCACCGTGAGCGCGATGACGATCGCCATCAGAATCACGGACTGCGCAGCGGCGCTGCCGGAATCCTGGCCCTTGAAGCCGTCGTGGAATACCTTGAACACCAGGATCTCGGTGGCCTTGGATGGCCCCCCCTGGGTCACCGCGTCGATGACACCGAAGGTGTCGAAGAAGGCATAGATGACATTGACGACCATGAGGAAGAACGCGGTTGGCGAAAGGAGTGGGAAAACGATGCGCCAGAAACGCGTCCAAGGCCCGGCGCCATCGATGGCCGCAGCCTCGAGGAGCGACTTCGGGATTGCCTGCAGGCCGGCCAAGAAGAACACGAAGTTGTAGCTGACCTGTTTCCACGCCGCCGTCAGGATCACCAGCAGCATGGCGTCACCGCCGTCGAGCAGGGGGTTCCATGAGATGCCTGCCGCCTTCAGGGCGTAGGCCGCGGTGCCGACCGAGGGATCGAAGAGAAAAAGCCACAGCACGCCGGCCACGGCCGGCGCCACGGCGTAGGGCCAGATGATGAGCGTCTTGTAGGTTGCCGCCCCGGCGACGACACGATTGGCCAACACCGCGAGCAGGAGCGCGCCGGACAGCGACAGTGCAGCGACGCCGGCCGAGAAGATCGCGGTGGTGCCGAAGGCCTCTGCGTAATGCCGGTCCGACAGAAGCGCGCGAAAGTTCTCCAGCCCGACAAACTGGACATGGGTGCCAAAGGCGTCTTCGATGAAGAGCGACTGGAAGAGCGCCTGGCCGGCCGGCCAGACAAAGAAGACCAGCGTGACCAGGAGCTGCGGCGCCAGAAGCGCATAGGGCAACCAGCGCGAACGAAAGTAGGCCCGCTCCTGCATCACGACGACTCTACGCCGGTTTCAGCGCGCCGCCGCGCATACCGGCTGCGCCAGCGCCACCGCATCGGCTATGCGCGCGCGCGTGTCGGCACGCGAAAGCAGGAGTTCGTCGTCGCGATTGACGATGACCCCCGCCTCGAAGAGCAAGGCCGGCATGACGGCGTGGCGCAGGACCGCCAGGTTGTCGAAAAAATGCACCCCATGGCGCTCATCGGCGTACTCGCGCCCGGCACCGAGATTCGGATCGGCGTGATGGCGCGACGGCTTGAACCCGGCCGCGACAAGTCGTTCCCCGATGGCCGATGCGCAATCGAGCGCGCGCCGCCAGGCGGGATTCTGGCGCGAGACGAACAGCGAAAAGCCGCGAAAGCGGTCGTCCAGGAACTTGCGCGCCACACCCTCATGCACCCAGTCCTCGAGGAAGCGCGCGCGCGCCGAATCGTGATGCACAGAGATCAAGAGCCGCGCGCCGGCAGTGCCGGCCTTGCGCGGGCGTGAAACCAGGTCCTCGGTACGGCCCTCGGCAGCGATCAGCAGGGTGGCGTGCCCGTCGGCACGCAGGCGCGCGTCGATGTCAAGGGCCAGCGCGCGGTTGAACTCGAACTCGGCGACCCCGCGTGAAGAGATCGCCCCTTGAGAGGCGATGCTGTGGCCGACATCGATCGCGATCGGGGCAATGCCGGAAGGTGCACCCGCTCCGGCGGCGCCCGCGAATCCCGCCGCAGCCGCAGCGCATGCGGCGGCTGCGACGAGCGCCCGTTTCATCCTGCGCCATGGTCGACGCGCCAGGCGCGCCGCGGCCACTTCAGGACTTGGCGCCCTTGTTGGCGGCCTCAAAGCGTCGCAACTGCTCGTTGCCGCGCTTGACCGCCTCGTCCAGGGCCTCCTTGGGTACCTTCTTGCCGGCCCACACGGCCTCGAGCTCCTCGTCGATGATGGCGCGGATCTGCACGAAGTTGCCCAGGCGCACGCCCTTGGAGTGGCTTTGCGTCTTGCCCGACATCTGCTGGATGGAAATGTCGAAACCCGGGTTCTTGTCGTAGAAGCCGCTTTTCTTGGTGACCTCGTAGGCCGCCTTGGTAATGGGTACGTAGCCGGTCACCTGGTGCCACTCGGCCTGCACTTCGGGGCGCGCCAGATAGTCGAAAAAGCGCGCCACCCCCTTGTAGTCATGGTCCTTCTTGCCCGCCATGACCCAGAGCGCAGCCCCACCAATGATGGTGTTGTAGGGAGCGCCCTTGTACTCCTCGTAGTAGGGCAGTTGCGCGACGCCGAACTCGAACTTGGCGTTTTTCTTGATGTTGGCGTAGGCCGCCGAGGACGAGGTCAGCATGGCGCATTCGCCGTTGAAGAACTTGGCCTCGGCCTCGTTGCGCCGGCCGCCGTAGGTGAAGAGCTCTCCCTTGGCCCAGGCCGACAGCAGCGCGACGTGGCGGATCATCAAATCGGTGTTGAACTCGAGCTTGGCATCAGCACCTTCGAATCCATTCGCGCGCGACGCGAATGGCACGTTGTGCCAGGCGCTCATGTTCTCGAGCATGACCCAGGACTGCCAGCCGGTGGTGAAGCCGCATGCCGACCCGGCGGCCTTGACCTTCTCTGCGGCCTCCTGCACATCGCGCCAGGTCTTGGGCGGCGCGGCGATGCCGGCCTTCTTGAACACGTCCTTGTTGTAGAAGAACACCGGCGTCGAACTGTTGAACGGCATCGAAAGCATGCGCCCGGACTTGTCGGTGTAGTAACCCGTCACCGCCGGGACGTAGGTCGACGGATCAAATTTCCTGCCGCCCATGGCCATGACCTCATGGACCGGCTTGATCGCGCCCTTGGCCGACATCATGGTCGCGGTACCGACCTCGAACACCTGCAGGATGTGTGGCGGATTCTTGGCCTGGAAGGCGGCACGGCCGGCGGCCAGCGTCTCGTCGTAGCTGCCCTTGAACACCGGCACGACCTTGTATTCCTTTTGCTCCGCATTGAACTTGGCGGCGAATTCGACGACACGTTCGCCCAGGGCGCCGGACATCGCATGCCACCACTGGATCTCGGTGTGCGCGACAGCCGTCGCGCTTACCAGGCAAAGGCCGAGCGCCGCGGCGCCCCTGGTCAAGTAGTGCATTGCAGTCTCCCTTTTGGGCTATTGAGCGCTGCACCCGGCAATCGCATTCCCGGTGGCCGCACCGCGCACGAAGTGCGTCGATCGAAATTCATTATAGCCACGCTATTATTGCGCCCCCGTTAATTTCGAGTCGAAAATCATGGCCGGTCCGTTGTCCCATATCAAGGTGCTCGACATGTCACGCGTGCTGGCCGGTCCGTGGTGCGGCCAGCTGTTCGCCGACCTGGGCGCGGAGGTCATCAAGATCGAGCGCCCCGACGTCGGCGACGACACTCGCATGTGGGGGCCGCCCTTCCTCAAGGACGGTGACGGCCGCGAGACAGCCGAGGCGGCCTACTATCTGTCGGCCAACCGCGGCAAGCGTTCGGTCTGCCTCGACATCAGCAAGCCTGAAGGTCAGGAGGTCATTCGCCGGCTGGCTGCGAAAAGCGACGTGCTGCTTGAGAACTACAAGTGCGGGCAGCTGGCCAAGTACGGTCTGGACTACGCGAGCCTGGCGGCCATCAATCCGCGCCTCATCTACTGCTCGATCACCGGCTTCGGCCAGACCGGGCCCTACGCGCACCGCGCCGGCTACGACTACATCATCCAGGGCATGGGCGGGCTCATGAGCGTCACCGGCGAGCGCGACGAACTTCCCGGCGGCGGCCCGCAGAAGGTCGGTGTCGCCGTAGCCGACCTGATGACAGGCATGTATTCCGGGGTCGCCGTGCTGGCAGCGCTGGCGCACCGCAACGAGACAGGTCGCGGCCAGCACATCGACATGGCGCTGCTTGATGTGCTGGTGGGGTCCCTGGCCAACATGAACCTCAACTACCTGACTTCGGGCGAGTCACCCAAGCGCGCCGGCAACGCCCACCAGAACCTGGTGCCCTACCAGGTCTTCGAGTGCGCCGACGGCCATGTGATCATCGCCGCCGGCAACGAAGGCCAGTACCAGCGCCTGTGCGCCGCCGGCGGACGGCCTGAACTGTCGGGCGATCCGCGCTTCGACTCCAATCCCAAGCGCATCCAGAACCGTGCCCTACTGATTCCGCTATTGGCGGAGATGATCAAGAAGCGCGCACGCGCCGAATGGATCACCCTCCTCGAGGATGTCGGCGTGCCCTGCGGGCCGATCAATTCGCTGGCCGATGCCTTCGCCGACCCGCAGGTGGTGGCGCGCGGGCTGCGCTTCGACCTGCCACACCCCAGCGCCGGCAGCGTACCGATGGTCGGCAAC
>JBJXGS010000239.1:0-13201 GCA_046160545.1 Burkholderiales bacterium | reverse complement strand
TGCATGGGCACACCTTGATCTGACTAGTATTCTGACTAGTTTAGCATTGTCAGAAAAATGCCCACAACAGGTTGAGGCCGACCGAACATTGACCAGGTGGTCAAAATTCGGTCGGCGACGACACGATGGCCACCTTGATCGTGGTCCTGGCGTGAGTCGCGCGTGCCGCGAGCACTGCGGCGGCACAGGGGACGGCGTGTGGTCGTATGCGGGAACTCTGCATGTTCATCCCAGCGCCGTGGGCAGGGCCCGCGAAAACCACGGCACGTAGGTGACTATCTGCAGCTCGATGAACAGCGCGAGGATGAACCACCAGTTGTAGCGCATCACCTCGGCCACCTTGCAGCCGCTGACTACACATGCGGTGAGCAGGACCGATGCCACTGGCGGAGTCTGCTGTCCGATCGCGATGTTGAGGCCGATGATGACGCCAAAATGCCGGAATTTTCTACTTCAGCCCGGTACTGAAACGGGTACAGGGTCACTCCGGGCGCCGCCTGTCTCGCGGGGCTTCGGAGTAGCCATGCTTGCGCGCATCGCAACGCCCTCCCGACGCTAGCGCGCCCCACTCTCGCCGGGCGCAAGCATCAATCTAACCCCCGTGTCTTCGGGCCGCAGCGCCTGCACGCGGCGCCAGACTCGATCCGCCTCGGCGTGCAGGCGCTCCTGGCGCAGCCACAATGCAAATGCAACCCAGCGCTCGACCGCCGCATCATCGGGTGGCTGCAGGCGCTTCACGTCGATGGCAAGTTGTTCGCTGGCCGTGAAGAAGGCAGCGATGCCGCTCAATTCGCGGCCGTTGGCATCGTTCGCCCGGACACTCCAGGCGTAGCGGGCGGCCGGTACCAGCGGCTGGGTGGCCGGCAGGCTGATGCGCGCCTCGGTGGTGCGCGCCGCAAACAAGGTGCGGCCGCCCTCTCCCGACAGGGAGAATTCGTACTCGCGCGCGCCTTCCAGCGGCTGCCAGCGAAACTCCGGCAGCATGTCGAGGACACGCACGCCGACCGGTTGGATGGTCAAGATGGTCGGACGGGTTACGCTGCGCATCTGCACCCCGGCCTGGACCAGTCCCGAGGGGTTCAAGCGCATATCGGACGGCATGTCGCGACGCTGTGGTGCCGTGCCCGCCAGGGAATCGAGCGCCGCGACACCAAAGCGCACGCGGGCGAAGCCGTTGACGACGTACTCGTTGCCCGGCCAGTAGAGCACCACGACAAGGCGTGTGCCCTGCGCGACCTCGATCTGCTCGCCATCGGCGATTTCGGTCAGCAGGGCTACGCGCACCTGTTGCCCGCCGCGCTGCACGACCGCGCGGCCCTGGACGTCGGTGACGATGGCGACCGGCCGCGACTGCGATACAGCTGGCAGGCACATGCCCACCAGACACATCAAAAGGATGGTCACTACGCGACGATATTCTCGGCCCATGCTTTCTCTCCTGCCAACCCGCGACCGGCACTTGGTCTACTTTTAAAGATACTCCAGCGCAAGGCGCCTGGCACGCGAAGGACTCGAGTGCAGGTGCGCGAGCGCACTTTCGGTCAGTTCAAACTGTCTTCAGCCAGACCGAACACTTCAACGTCGCCCCGGCCGCGAATCGGATACACGCCCAACGGTCGAAGTTCTGGCGGGAACCCAAGCGCCTCGGCCACGGCGCGCGAGCAGACCATGGGCACGCCCAGATCCTTGGTCAGTTGCTCCAGGCGCGCCGCAGTATTGGTCGTATCGCCGATGGCCGAATATTCGTGTCGGGCGCGCGCGCCGACATGGCCGACGACCGCCTCGCCCAGATGGACGCCGATGCCGATGGCTACCTTCGGCAAGCCGTCGGTAGCCAGCTCGGCATTGAGCGCGGGCAGCATGGCGAGAAGCCGCTTGGCTGTAGCGACGGCCGCGGCTGCCGGATTGGCCAGCGCCTTGGGCGCGCCGAAAATCGCCATCAGCCCGTCTCCCATGATGCTATTCAGCATGCCGCCTTCGGTATGTATCACTCCGGCGGCGCGCTCGAAGTAGCGATTCAGGAGCGCGATCACCTGCGGCGGGGCCAGCGTCGCGCTGGTGGAAGTGAAACCGCGCATGTCGGCGAACAGGATCGCCACGGTGCGCAGTTCGCCGACCATTCCGCTCGGCACCCGCCCGGAAAGGATCTCGCGCAGGAGCTGCGGTCCCACATAGCCCGAAAAGGTGCGCTTGAGATCGCGCCGCTCACGCAGGTGCAGCGACGCCTCCAGCATCCAGCGTCCGACAATGGCGCCGGTGGCAGCCAGTAGCGGCAGGAACACATCCAGGTGCACGCCCGCGCCCAGGAGGACGCACCCGGCGATAAAGATGCCAGCGGCAACACCTGTCACCCCCAGCAGAACCGCCCAGCCGCGCCAGGCCAGGAACCAGAGCAGCGAGGCCATCAGAGCTGCAGCGCCACTCTGCCAGGCCGGCAGGGGCAAGATTGGCCCACGGTCCATGAGGCTGCGCAGAATCTGCGCGTGCACCAGCACCCCCGGCACGCGGTTGCCGTTGCCTGCCTCCCAGGGCGCGAGGTTGACCGGCTGGCGAAAGCGGTCCTCGAAGCGCGCGACGCTGCCCACCAACACCAGCTTGCCTGCAAACGCGCGCCGCAATGCTGCGGCATCGCCGGCAGCGTGCCAGTCGAGCACGGTCTTCATAGAGATGGGCGGCGCCTTCGGACCGAGGGCGTAGTCGATCAGGCCGGCCGGCCTGTCCGGTGCCCCCGCAGCGCGCGCCATCGCGCCGGCCAGGGTCGCAATCGGCGCGCCCCCCTCGCCCTGGCGCTCGCTGAAGCGCCGGATCACATTGTCCGCGTCGACTGGCAGCGTGACGAACCCGAGCGCGCCGGGACCCAGCAGCGAGGCGACAGCAGGCAGGACGTTGCGCGGCGCGCCGTCCTCGTCGATGCCGCGGCCGATCACCAGGCGGGTCGCCGCGCGCGCCGCGACGATGCCACGCAAGAGGCGCAGGTCGTGCCCGGGGATCAGGTCGTCGAACGAGCGCTCAGGAAAAAGAACGTCCAGCCCCACAGCCACGGGCCGGCCGGCCGCCAAAGCCTCCAGGAGGCGCCCCAGGTGCGCATGCCACAGCGCCAGGGGTTCGCGCAGGGTGGCGCGCGTGGACTCGTCGATGGCGACGACGACGACCTCGGGGGTTGTCGCACGCTGCGCCAGTTCGGCGACGCTGCGCAACTGGGCGTCGAGAAGAGCAAGCGCGACGTTGCTGCCCAGACGCGCGATCGCCACCAGGAGAATGATCCCGAGCAGGACGGCGTATCCGCCGGCTATCCACTGGCGCCGCTTGGGGCTCGCCCTCTTGGCGCGCACGCTTCAATTTCCCCAGGTCACGTGGCGTGCCAGCGCGACCCGCCTCGCCGCGCCCGGTCGCTCGAACAGAAAAATCAGCAATCCTGGTATAGGCATTCGCGCTTTCTTTACCCGCCTGGTTCTTCGCCGCCAATCATTATGCGGGCATCGGGGACGCATCTTCTAGAATGCGCGGCATTCCAGGATCAACGCCCCCGACAGGAGATCAGCCATGCGCCTTTCCAACAAGATCGTCATCGTCACCGGGGCCGGCTCCGGCATCGGCGCCGGCATCGCCAAGCGCTTCGCCGCTGAAGGCGCGCGTGTCGTCGTCAACGACATCAATTCCCAGGGAGGCGAGGCGACCGTCGCCGGCATCGCCGGGAGCAAGGGCAAGGCCATCTTCGCCCGCGCCGATGTGACGACCGCGGCCGGGTGGCACTCTCTCATCGCGGCCGCCGAGCAGAATTTCGGCGGCCTGGACTGCGTCATCAACAACGCCGGCTGGAGCCACGTCAACCGGCCGTTCCTGGAGGTGACCGAAGCCGACTTCGACCGCTGCTTTACCGTCAACGTCAAGAGCATCTACCTCTCGGCCCAGGCGGCGCTGCCGGTATTTCGCAAGCAGGGCCGCGGTGGCGCGATTGTCAACATCGCCTCGACCGCCGGCGTGCGGCCACGTCCCGGGCTCACGGTCTACAACGCCAGCAAGGGCGCGGTGGTGATCATGAGCAAGTCCATGGCCGCCGAATTCGCTCCCGAACAGGTGCGCGTCAACTGCGTGAACCCGGTCTTCAACCCGGACACGGCACTCTCGGCCGCATTTGCCGGTGGCGCCGTCACCGACGCGATGCGCGAGAAATTCCGTGCCAGCATCCCGATGGGGCGCTTCTCGACAGCGGAAGATGTCGCCAATGCCTGCCTGTATCTCGCCTCCGACGAAGCCGCCTTCATCACCGGCGTGAACATCGAGGTCGACGGCGGGCGCTGCGTCTGACCCCGGGATGGGCGCAGCCGCGCTGAAGCAGCGCATCCTCGACTATTGCGCCGCGCAGGGTGTCGAGGTGCCGGCCGGCTTTCACCGCAATCCACCGAGCCGCTACGCGATCATCGATTTCTCGGGAGCTGCGCCGAAGCTGATTGCGCGCACCTGGTTCGAGGCGGAGGACGTGGTCCACTACCTCGGGCAGTATGAGGCCGGCCGACCGTACCGCATCATCGATTTCGAGAATCGGCGGGAGTTGTGCCTGAATGCCGGCAAGCTTGAATCCGCAGGAGAGTTGCCAGCGTGACCGGTACCCCCGAGGCGCAGCTTTCGCAGGCCGTCGATCTGGCCTTTCCGGCAGAGCAACGCGAGCGCGCGCGTGGTCTGCTTGCCGATTACGGGTCTGGCGCCAGTGACGCCGAGCCGGAGCGCGTCCGCGCGGCAATGTTGCGCCTGTGCAAGGGGGATATCGCGCGCCTCGAAACTCTGGTCGCCAACGCCCGTGTCGACTATCGCGACATTCTCTATTGGGACGAAACCGCCAACACCGCTGCCCCGCCAGGTGGCGAAGCCGATGGCGACGACGAGGAATGGGAAGACGACACGATCCGCGACAGCGACGCACTGGCTCGCGCGCTGGACGTCGGGCGCCCGAACTTCCTCGAGCTGGTGACAGGCGACCCGGATGGCGAGCACACCGTGACCCTGATCAACGGCGAACTGGGCTGGATGATGCACGTAGCCCTTGATGACGATGCCACATGGCATAGCATCGATCCGGACTACGGCGGCCCCGCTGACGCGCAAATCGAATACCTGGTCGACGGATATCACCTCGACAAGTTCCCGGCGGCATGGGCCCTGCCGGTTGCGGAACTCAAGCGGGCCCTCGAGCATTTCCTCGAGCACGGCGAACGTGCTCCATGGGTACGCTGGGTCGAGGACACCTGACCCAGCGCACTCCCTTAGTGAGCGGCGCGTTCTAGCGCGGCTGCAGCGCCTCTCCGAGCCACTCCTCCACGGGTCGCGGCGGCCGGCCGAGGGTGCCCGCAACCCCCTCGGCGGGACCGGCTGCCAGGCCCTGGCCGATGCGCTCGAATACCTGGCGCAGGTGCTCGATGACGAAGGCTGATTCGCCGCGCCCGCGGGCGGCTGCCAAGGCTTGCTCGGGCGCGATCGGTCGATAGCGGATTGCACGCCCGGTCAGTCGGGATGCAAGCACCGCCAGCTCGGCGCCGCCGAGATCGGTCGATCCACTCAACTCGATCACCGGGCGCGGCTGAACTGCCGCGAGCGCATGGCCTGCCACCGCGGCGATATCGCGCAAGTCGATCAGGGGCACGCGCCCTACGCCCCACGCCAGGCTGAAGGTATCGCCCTGCGCGAGTTCGGCAGGCAGCCGTGCGAGGCTGGTCTGCGCAAATGCGTTGGGACGCAGGCAGACGCTTTCCAGATCGGTGGCCGCCAGGGCCGCCTCGACTTCCATGTGCAGCGCGCCGGTCACCGTCGGACTGTCGCCGAGCGTCCAGGCTGACCCGGAGAGTTTGACCAGCCGCTTCACGCCGGCCGCCACCGCTGCGCGCACGGCCCCGACCTGCAAGCGTGCAAGGTCGGCGGCCACCGGTGACATGAGAAACATGGCTTTTACACCGGCGAGTGCGACCGACAGCGACGCTGGGTCGTCCAGGTCACCTTTCGCCAGTTCGATTTCGTCGCCCAGTATCGAGCGCGCACGCGCGGGATCGCGCACCAGGCAGCGCACCGCAGCACCCTGGCGCTTGAGCAACCCCACGAGTGCGCCGCCCACGCGCCCGGTGGCGCCAGTGACAAGAATCAACGCGCTTCCCTGAGGGCGCGCCAGATGCGATACGGCGTTGCCGGCGAGTCCAGGTGCTCGACGCCCGCCCCTTTCAGGGCGTCGGCCACGGCGTTGAGGATGGCCGCCGGCGCAGCGACCGTGCCGGCCTCGCCGGCGCCCTTGACCCCCAGCGGGTTGCCCTTGCAGGGCGTACCCGCAAGGACCGCGGTAAATATCGGCGTATGCGCGGCGCGCGGCATCGCGTAGTCCATGAGTGAGCCGGTCAGCAACTGGCCGGATTCATCAAAGGCCGCATGCTCCAGGAGGGCCTGGCCGATGCCCTGCATGACCGCGCCGTGCACCTGTCCCTCGACGATGACCGGCTGCAGTACGTTGCCGAAATCGTCCACCGCGGTGTAACGCGTCAGGTTCGCGTGGCCGGTGTCGGGATCGATTTCGATCTCGGCGATGTGACAGCCGTTAGGGTAGTTGGGGGCGAGGTTTTCGAACTGCGACACCGCGTCACGGCGCCCGAGGTCAAGCGCCTGCGCGAGCGCCGAGTTCAGTGCCGGCCCCTGCATCGACAGGGAGCGTGACCCGCCGGTGCCGCCGCCGCTGGGCGCCGCGTCGGAATCGCCCTGCACGACGCGGATGCGCGCCGCATCGATGCCCAGGCGTTCGGCGGCAAACGCGCGGTAGGCCGTCGCGTGCCCCTGCCCCGAGGACTGGGTGCCGACCACCAGGGTCACGCCGCCGTCAGCATCGAAGCGCACCTCGGCGCGCTCGCTGCGCACCCCGCCGGTCGATTCCACGTAACAGGCCAGCCCGACGCCCAGCATCCTGCCGCGCGCTGCGGCCGCCGCGCGCCGTGCCGCGACGCCCTGCCAGTCAGCCGCGACGAGTGCCTCGTCGAGCACGCGCGCAAAGTCGCCCGAGTCGTAGGTTGCACCCATGGCGTTGCGCCAGGGCATGGCCGTGGCCGGTACCAGGTTGCGGCGGCGCAGTTCGACGCGATCGATGCCAAGCCGGGCGGCGGCCAGGTCGATGACGCGCTCGACCAGGACATTGATCTCCGGCTTGCCGGACCCGCGATAGGCGTCGACCGGAACGGTATTGCTGCGTGCCCCGCGCACGCGCGCGTGCGCCGCCTCGATGCGATACATCGAAGGCAGCACCGCATTGGCCACCGGCGCCGGGATCACCGGGGCAAAGGTCGACAGATAGGCGCCAAGGTTGGCGACGCTGTCGACCTTGATCGCCAACATGCGTCCACCGGCATCGAGCGCTAAGGAAACGGTGGAAGTGAGGTCGCGCCCCTGCGAATCCGATACCATGGTCTCGCCGCGCTCGGCACTCCACTTGACCGGGCGCCCGAGGGCGCGCGCGGCAAAGCACGCCAGCACCTGCTCGGGATAGAAATAGAACTTCGGGCCGAACGCGCCGCCGACATCCCCCGTCACGACGCGAAAGCGGTCCACCGGCAGGCCGAAGGAGCGCGCCAGGAGAGCGCGGATCATGTGCACACCCTGCGTGTTGGCCCACAGCGTGTAGCGCGCGCTGTCGGGGTCCCAGCGGGCGTTGACCACCCGCCCCTCGATCGGGTTGCCGATCAGGCGCTGGTTGTGCGCACTTAAATTCACCACGTGCGCGGCAGCGTCGAAAAGCGCGCCGGTGCGCGCTGCATCACCGCCTTCCCAGTCGAAATAGCAGTTGCCGGGAACGTCGGCATCGATCAACGGCGCCGCGCCGGCGAGCGCTGCGACTCCGCCGGCTACCGCTGCCAGGGGTGCGTAGTCGACCTCGATTGCTGCTGCGGCGTCGCGCGCGGCGGCCTGCGACTCGGCGACGACGCAGACCAGCGGTTCGCCGACATGGCGCACCCGCTTGCGCGCCAGTGCGTGGCGCGCCGCTTCACGCCGGTCGCTGCCGTCGCGGCTTTTGAGCGGCGGTACCGATGCCAGCGGGCCGATGCCGGCAGAAGCCAGGTCGGTCTGCGTGTATACGGCCAGCACGCCCGGCAGCGCACGCGCGGCGTCTGCGTTGATGCGCTCAATGACCGCATGCGCGTGCGGCGAGCGCACCAGCGCCATCCAGGACTGTCCCGGCAACAGCAGGTCGTCGGTGAAAGCCCCCGTTCCGCGCAGGAGCGGGTCGTCTTCGGCGCGTTCGAACATGTCCTCAGGCCACCAGACGCCCGCGGTTCACGATCGGTCGTCCGTCAATGGCGAGGTCGGAGTCACCCCACATCAGCCAGCGGTGAAAACTGGATCGAAAACTGCCGCCGGAGAGCAGGTTGTCGCCCAGGATCAGGCGTATCACTCCGGCGCCAAAGCCGTAGTGCGGGAAAAAAGTGCTGCCGGGTACGCGATCGAGCAAGGGGTTGCAGCCCAGGATCAATTCACCGAGACGATCGCGATCGCCTGTTTCCTGCGCCCAGAGACGGTCGAGCTCGCGCTGATCGCCGCCGGTGGTGACACCGACCACGCGCCCGGCGCGAAATTCAAAGCGCAGCCCCTGCGCTGCAAAAACGCGGCAGTCCATGCCGCGCCCGAGTGCAGGCGATTCTCCATCCTTGGCCGGCGGAAACACCAGCACCCCGGTTGCGCTGTCCGGCTCGGGAATGGTGCGCAGGCTGCCGGCGGGAATCTCCTCTTCGCGGTCGCGCCCGGCGTCGAATTGCGCCATGCGCTCCTTCGAGGCGTCGCCGTAATTGACGTGAAAGCGATCGCCGATGCGAAACTTCAGGTCCGTGCCGGCAGCGTCGGTCAGGTGCGCCAGCGCACCCTGCATCTGCCCCGCCAGCCCGGTCATGGTGCGCTTGAGGGCGGCGTAGTCGACCTTGATGACCGCCGCCTGGTTGACCCGATCCAGCGCCAGGTTGACCGCATGGGCAGGATCGGGAAACGCCGGGTCGTGAAACCAGTGCAGGTGCACCGCACGCCCCTTCTTCCACCCGTCGACGACCACGTCCGACTGCGAAGTTGCCAGGGTGCGCGCGCCGCGCCTGTCGTTCATGAGCAGGATGAAGACATCGGCGACCGCGAAGAGCTCGCGCATCGCCGCGGTCTCGGCGGCATCGTCGGCGGCATCCGCATAACGGCCGTGCGGGGCGCGCAGCGCGGCCAGCGCCGGGGTCCAGTGCATGATGGTCGCCAGTTCAATGGCACGGGCCTTCTGGATTTCGACGCGCACCGCATCCAGCGCCGCGCCACCGAAATACGGGTCCGCCGAAATGATCACACGCTCGTGGCGCTGCAGGCGCAGGGCCCGCGCAACCAGCGTCTCGGCGATTGCGGGCCAGTCGAGAACCTGGGTTGGCACCAGACCCTGATGGCCGGGAATTGGAAACGGATCGAAGACGCGCGTCATGGGTACCTCAGAGCGACTTGGCCCAGGTCGCGATGACCTCGACCGATTCTGCCACCAGCGCGGGTTGCCCGGCCAGATAGTGGGTCCCGCCCTTGAGCACGTGGTGCTTGAGGCGCGCACCAGCGGCATCGACCCAATGCTGGTTCATGACCGGCACCACCGATGCGTCCGCCGTGTGCTCGATCAGCAGCACCGCGCCCCGGGCACGCGCCAGGTTGGACGGACCGTCAGCGGGGCTGGAGGGCGCCCATTGACTCAGGTAGGAAAGAAGTGTCGTGTAGCGGCCGATGTTGTTGGCGCCGTAGTTGAGCTGCCGCGGGTCGCCCCAGATGGTCGTGCCCGGTGGCCGGTCATTCGGATCCAGCGCAGGATCCAGATGGCGCGGGTCGGCCCCGGTGCGATAGATGATGAAGGCCATGTCGCGCACGCCGTGCGACTGGGCACGCACAAAGCGCAACTGCTTCAAGACCCACTCTTCGAGCCGCGCATTGCGCGCGATCTGCGCTGCGCGATAGCGCGCCAGCCAGTCGGCGGCAAACGGCGGCCCGTTGGCCGCATTGAACATGTCCAAGGCCGGGTCGGCCGAGAACGGGTCCGACTCTTCGATGACCGAGGGGTCCATCCACTCGGCGAACAGGCGCGAGCGGCCCGGGTGCGCCGCGGTCAGCGCAATGCCTTCGATGGGAGTGAGGTCACCGGGGGCGAGTCCGGTCGCGTCGCCAACGACGTTGTGCGTGGCTGTAAGTTGCTCGGCCTGCGCCTGATAGAAGGAGGCCAGCGCCGCGCCGCCCGAATTGCCGATGAGAACAACCTTCTCGCACCCCTGTGCGCGCAACCAGCGCACCCCGGCGCCGAGATCCTGGATGACGCGCTCCATGAGAAGCTGCGAGTCGTTGTTCACATAGCGCGAATTCAGCCCCAGCGTGGTGATGCCGGCGCGCGCCAGCGGCTCCAGCAGGTAGTGGCCCATGAAATTGCTGGCCGGATGCATGACGATCGCGCCCACTTTCGCACCCGGCGCGCGCACCACCGCTCCGTAGATCTTGGGCCACAGTTGCGCGATGCCCGACTGCGACTCCATGGCCGCGCCGGGCTTGACATCGATGACAACCAGTTCCTTCATGCCGGCACTGCCGTAGCGCCAAGTCTGCCACCGCGCTTGTCCGTGGTCCAGGCGTCGAGCGCACCGCGCGCCTTGCCCGCGCATGCCTCGAGGTATTCGGGACCGAGCGAGCGCCAGGAGAACTCCAGGCGCAGCCCGTTGGGATCGTGAAAATAGATCGACTGCAGCCAGTCGTGGTCGATGATTCCCAGCACCTCGACACCGGCGGCGAGAAGGCGCGCCTTGGCGGCCTCGAGCTCGGCGCGACTGGCGACTTCCAGCGACAGGTGGTTGACCCAGCCGGGAGTGGCCGGATCGGGCGCGGTCACGCGTCCGTCGCCCAAGTCGAAGAAGGCGACAAACGAGCCATCCTGCATGCGAAAGAAGAGGTGCACGTAAGGACAGTGCTCGCCGGTCGAGGGCACCTCATCGGCGCGCACCACGTGCGCCAGCGGCATGCCCAGCAGGTCTTCGTAGAAGGCGCGCGTTTCCTCGGCATCGCGACAGCGCCAGGCAATGTGGTTGAGCTTTTGCACCGCAAATCCTGTCTGCATCCGAAGCCTCCCTGAACCCATGCTGCGGCTTGACGCTCACGCCACCCGCGTGTAGATTGCCCTTGAATGAATTCGGACATCATAGTCCGATTAACGGACAAGCCTAACACGCCACACGCACGGATGCAAAAGCCCCGCTTTTCCTGCCTCGATGTGCCAGGCAATGCCGCGCCTTCAGGCGGCGGCCAGCGCGCGGGAGATGCGCCGCGCCGCTTCCTTGAGCACGCGCACCATGGCATCGCCGGTCTGGCTGCGCACAGCCGGCATCACCACCCCGAGCGAGCCGCGCACATCGTCACGGCCGACGATGATCGGCACCGAGATTCCATGCACCCCTGCGGAGAGCTCGTCGTGCGAATCGGCGTAGCCGTCGCGACGCGCCTGGGCAAGGAGCGTGGCGATCTTGCGCGGCGCGGGTGTGGCAGCCACCAGCCGCGTGACGGTAGGCGCGTCCAGGAAAGCCAGGATGGCGCGTCCGCTGGCCCCGGAGGCCAGGGGATGTCGAAATCCGCGCGTGAGCTGAACCCGCACAAAATGCCGGCCACCGACCGCCTGCTCGACCTGCACGGCCTCGTCGCCGTCGCGCAACGTGAGAATGAAGGTCTCCCCGTGCTCGCGCGCCAATGCATCGAGCACCGGGCGGGCCGCACCCAGGAGTTCCGGCTCGACCGCGCTGGCCAGGCGGGTCAGCGTCGCGCCGGCGACGTGGCCGTCGGCGGTGCGCCGCACGTAGCCGCGCTGCGCCAGGGTGGCGAGCGAGCGATGCACGACGGTGCGGTGCATGCGCAGCTCGCGCGCGACGTCGGCGGTGGCCACCGGTCCGCGCGCCGCGACGAATTCAAGCACCGCCAGCGCCTGGTCGGCGGTCTTGGAGATTTCCGGCATTGCCTTACCCTCCGATTATCGGTCAATTTTATCCGATTATCGAACGTTGCGAAACAGGGCAACACATGTCGCGCACCCTGATCCGCGGCATCGGCGAGTTTTTCACCGGCGACCTGGCCGCGCCGGTGGCACCGGTGCGCGCGCTGGCCATCGAGGACGGCCGCATCGCCGCACTGGATCCGGACCCCGCAGGTCACTGGGACCTGATCGTCGACGCGGCCGGTTCGGCGGTCGTGCCGGGGCTGATCGACGGCCACGTGCACCCGGTCGCCGGTGAGTGGACGCCGACGCAGGACGCCATCGGCTGGGTAGGCAACTACCTGCACGGCGGCACCACCAGCATGCTGTCGGCGGGCGAACTGCATACCCCCGGGCTCGACTACGAGAACCTCTCGCCCGACCTGGTGACGTCCCTGGCCGAGGTCACGGCCGCGACAGTCGGGCGCATGCGCCCGTCCGGGGTCAAGCTGGCCGCCGGCACCGCGCTCCTGGTGCCGGGCATGACAGAGGCTCACTTCGATCGCCTGGCCGCGGCCGGGGCGCGCCTGGTCAAGTTCCTCTTCTATCCGCTTTCGGCCAATCCGGTCGAGGCGCAGAACTACGTGCGCTGGTCGCGCGAGCGCGGCATCCTCTCCAAGGTGCACACCGGCGGCGTGTCGCGCTCCGGGCTGTCGCAGCTGTGCGGCTTCGAGATCCTCTCCTGGCTCAAGCCCGACATCGCCGCGCACATCAGCGGCGGGCCGATCCCGATGAGTGACGCCGACCTCGACCGCGTCATCGACGAGACCGCCTTTGCGCTGGAAATTTGCTCCTCCGGGAACTACGGCTCCACCCTGCGCGCGGTGCGCCGACTGGCTGAGCGCGGCCGGCTCGACCGACTGACGTTGGGTACCGACACGCCGGGAGGCACCGGCGTGATCCCGCGCGGCATGTGGCGCAACATCCTGTTCCTGGCCTCGGTCTGCGGCCTCTCGCCAGGGCAGGCAATCGCGATCGCCACCGGCAATACCGGCCGCGCCCACAAACTCGAAGAAGGCATCCTCACTCCCGGCCGCCCGGCCGACCTGGCCATCTGCGGCCCGGTCGAGGGATCGGCCGGCACCACGCTCGCCGATGCAGTGGCGCACGGCGACCTGCCGGGCATCTCGCACGTCTTCATCGACGGGGTCGCGCTGGTGTCCGGGCGCAGTCGGCAGA
>JBJXGS010000238.1:0-5052 GCA_046160545.1 Burkholderiales bacterium | reverse complement strand
ACGGGAACAAAGTCCTTGACCGGATCGTAGGGCAGCTTCTTGAACAGGGACGGATTGGCCGCATGCGTGGTGCCGGTGGTGACCAGAACGGTGTAGCCATCCGGTGGCGCCTTGGCCACCGCCTCGCAGGCGATCATGCCGCTGGCGCCACCGCGGTTGTCAATCACGATGGTCTGCCCGGTCGCCTTGGTCAGTTGCGCGGCGATCAGTCGCGCGACCTGGTCGGTGGCGCTGCCGGCCGGGAACGAGACGATGAAGCGCACCTGCCGGTTGGGGTAGGCATCGGCCTGAGCAAAGGCGCGCGGCGCCGCGGCCAGGCTGGCGAGGCCAAGGGTCAGCGCGCGTCGGCGCGGCATGCTGGGGCGGTTGGTCATCGGGGTCTCCTTCCGGTGGTTGTCGCGCGGACGGTGCAGGCGTGCCTGCAGTCGCCGCTAGTCTTGATCCTGTCTGACCGTAGAGATTAGCAGCGCGACACAGGGACTGCATGGCCGAACCGCAAGCAAGGGTTCGCGATCGCCAGACCCGCGCAGGCTTCTTGAGCGGCCGGACCTCAGGTTTCGCCCCACACGTCCTGCGCGGTGCGCGCCGCCAGCGCCAGCTTGGCCCATTGCAGGTCCGGCGCGAGCGGGTTGCCGCCAGCGGAACTGGCGAAACCACACTGCGGACACAGTCCCAGGCTCGCGGCCGGCGCATGACGAAAGGCTTCTTCGAGGCGACGCTTCAGGGCGCTCCCGGTCTCGAGCACGGGCGACTTGGAACTGATCAGTCCGAGAAAGGCGCGCTTGCCCGCGGGCAGGTGGCGCAAAGGCTCAAAGCCACCCGCACGCTCGCTGTCGTATTCGAGCAGGAAGCCGTCGACTTCAAGCGTGTTGAACAAGCGCTCGGCGATCGGGTCGTAGCCGCCCTGGCCCATCCAGCGGCCGCGGTAGTTGCCGCGGCACAGGTGCATTACCACACTCATGCCCGCGGGGCGGCCGGCGAGCGCGGCGTTGACCGCACCAACATAGAGGTCGATCAGGGATTCGGGGTCTTCGCCACTCTCGCGCAGCGACGCGCGAATCGTCGGGTCGCACAATAGGGCCAGCGGCACCTCGTCCAGCTGCAGGTAGCGGCAGCCGCGCGCGCCGAGATCTGCGATCTCCTCCTGATAGATCGCGGCCAGGTCGGCGAAGAATTCTTGGCGATCCGGGTAGACGGCGGGGTCGACACCGTCGCGGCCACCGAAAAAGTGCATCGCGGACGGTGTCGGCAGGGTGGCTTTCGGGATGCGCGTGGTGACGCCTTTGAGATAGCTGAAGTCGTCGGCCACGATGGGACGCTTGCGTTTCAGTTTGTCGCGGACGACCGGGCCCTGCCAGCTCTTGGCGTCGAGACCCTCCGCGGCGAACCGCAGCGCCACCGGCGCCAGCGCAATGCCATGGACGGCCTCGACGAAGCCGAGAAACCAGCTGCCGCGGCGGAATTCGCCGTCGCTTACCGCGCCCAGTCCGCAGGATTCCTGCATGCGGACCGCGTCCCGAATGGCCGTGTCGGTCGTCTCCTGCAATTGAGCCTCGTCGATATGCCCTCTCCGATGATCGCTGTGGGCACGTCGCAGGCTCTCGGGTCTGAGCAGGCTGCCGACCTGGTCGGCACGCACGGGTGGAAGAGGCATGGAAGTCTCCGACGTGAACTGCAGCAGGAACATGCCGCAGCGCTTTGGCAGGGCACGCATGCCAAGCTTGTGCAGGCGCGGCGCCGGGTGAATAATAGGCTGAGCCGGCGGCGGTGTGAAGCCGCTGCTGCTGCGCCCCATGAGGAGGTCGAATGCTGGTCTGCATCATCGAGTTCGGCACTCGCCCGGGAATGGCCGAGCGCAACAAGGCTCTGGTCACCGAATTGCTGGTCCATGCACGCACTCTGGAGGGTTTCATTTCCAAGGAGTCGTTCACCAGTCGAGACAACCCGGAAAAGGTGATCACCCTGTCATATTGGCGCGACGCCGAGTCGCTCAAGGCCTGGATGCGCCATGAGGAGCATCGCAAGGCGATCCCGCGCGGCAAGAACGAGCTGTTCACGCACTATTCGATCCAGATCGCGGAAGTCACATCCGATCGGCACTGGCGCCTGGATGACAAAGCGCCGGTTTGAGGCGCGCACACAAGGCGCGCACGGGGCGCGCAGGGGCGCGCACGGGGCGCGCAGGGGCGCGCACGGAGCGCGCGGGCTTGACTATGGTCGCGGCACATGCCCATACTCCGCATCCGCTCCTTTGCACGGGCCTGCGTGCGCCGAGTGACCAAAAATCTACCTGTGGGGAGACGAGCATGAGGCGAATGGGCATTCTTGGCGCGCTGGCTGCCGCGCTGCTGGCGACGACAGCGACTGCGCAGACCAAACTGGTGATCGGCTCCTGGGCGCCGCCAACGCATCACATCAACGCCGACGTCCTGCCGACCTGGGGCAAGTGGGTGCAGGACGCGACCCAGGGACGGGTCACCGTCGAGATCAAGTACAACCTCGCACAGCCGCCCGGCCAGTTCGACGCGGTGCGCGATGGCATCCAGGATGTCGGCTGGATATTCCACGGCTACAACCCGGGCAAGTTCGTCGCCACCCAGATGATGGAATTGCCCGGTCTGGGCGCTGGTGCCGAGGCCGGATCGGCCGCGTACTGGCGCGTGTATCAAAAACATCTGGCGAAGGCGGACGAGCATCGCGGTGTGACCGTGATCGGCATGATGACCCACGGCCCCGGCGTGATCCATTCGCAGAAGCCGATCCAGTCCTGGGACGACCTGCGCGGGCTCAAGGTGCGCCTGCCCGGCGGCATCGCCTCCAAAGTCGGCGAAGCCTTCGGTGCGGTGTCGGTGACGGTGCCGGCGCCCAAGGTGTATGAGACCCTGTCGGCCGGCGTCGCCGAGGCGGTCTTCATGCCCCTGGAAACCCAGAAGAGCTTCCGGCTTTTCGAGGTGACCAAGAACGTGCTGATCTTCCCTGGCAACCTGTATGACGGCAGCTTCGGCATCATCATCAACTCCGCCAAGCTGGCCTCGCTGTCGGAGGCCGACCGCAAGGCGCTCATGAGCGTCTCCGGCGAGAAGCTGTCGGCCTACGCTGGCAGTCGCTGGGCGGTGGCCGACGAGGCCGGCCGGGCGCAGGTGCTGTCGGCGGGCAACAAGGTTGTCAACGCGCCGCCTGCGATGGTGCAGGCCCTGGCCAAGGTGGCCGGCGAACTCGAGGCCGACTGGATCAAGCGTGCTGCCGGCAAGGGCTACGATCCCAGGGCCGCGCTCGACGAGCTGCGCGCGACCGCCCGGTCGCTGCAGAAAAAATAAGGGTGGCGCAGGGTCGCAGGAAGCGGTCAGGCCAAGCCGGCCTGGCCCGTGGCGCGTCGCGCCTCCGGTCACGGCGGTGCCTGACATGAGGCCTTGGCTCACCCGTCTGGGGACGCTGCCGGATGCGTTGGCGGCGCTGATGCTGCTCTTGCTGGTGCTGATCACCGTCGTGGACGTGGTGGGGCGCTACCTGTTCCGGGCCCCCATCGGCGGGGCTGACGAATTGACGGTGTTTTGCATGGCCATCGGCATCTTCGCGGTCTTTCCACGGCTGACCTGGCGTGAAGAGCACGTCAGCGTCGATCTCATCGACATGGTTTATCCGAAGCGCTGGGTGGCGCTGCGCCAGATCCTCATGAGTCTCTTCGCGGCCGCCTTTATGGGGGTTGTCACCTGGCGGCTGTGGATCCTGGCGACCCGTCTTACCGGCGACGGCGAGGTCACCATGTTTCTGGGCCTGCGCAAGGGGCCGCTGGCCTATTTCATCCTGGTGATGTGCGCGGCGGCGACCCTGGCTCTGCTGGCTAACGTGCTGCGCTATGCGCGCGGCCGCGGCCCGCTTTCCCGCGGCGAGTCCGCAACGCAGGTCGGCTAGGACGTGCACGCAATGCAAAGGGGCAGATGGACGTCGCGCTGATCGGTTTGGGGATACTGCTCGCGCTAATCCTCATGCGCATGCCGATCGCGTTTGCGATGGCGGTGGTCGGCTTCGTCGGGTTCTGGCATCTGCGCGGGTTCACGGCGGCCGCCGCCACGGCCAGCGAGCGCTTTTATTCGACCGTGCTGAACCTCGAACTGTCGGTGTTGCCGCTGTTCGTCCTGATGGGCAATCTGGTGGCGCGCGCCGGGCTTGCACACGAACTCTACGCTGCCGCACAGACCTGGATGGGGCACCGTCGTGGCGGCTTGGCGATGGCCACCGTCGTCGCCTGCGGCGGTTTCAGCGCGGTGTGCGGCTCTTCGCTTGCCACGGCCGCGACCATGGCCAAGGTGGCCCTGCCGTCCATGCGCCGCTACGGCTACCATGACTCGCTGGCCACCGCCGCGATCGCAGGCGGCGGGACGCTCGGCATCCTCATTCCGCCGTCGGTGGTCATGGTGCTGTACGGCCTGATGACCGAGACTTCGATCAACCAGTTGTTCGCTGCCGGCTTCTTGCCGGGTTTGATCGGCATTCTGTTCTATATCGCCGCGGTGCAATGGACCGTGTGGCGCCGCCCCGAGACCGGACCACGCGCCGAGCGCGCTTCCTGGGGTGAGCGCTTTGCCACACTCAGGGGAGTGTGGGCGGTGGTCGTGCTGTTCGTCCTGGTGCTGGGCGGCATCTACGGCGGCGTCTTCACGCCGACCGAAGCCGCCGGCGTCGGCGCCGGCGGGGCGCTGGCTCTGGCCATGTCGCGGCGCGTGCCCTGGCGCGATCTGGTGCAGGTGTTGCTGGAGAGCGCGCGCACCTCGGCAGTGCTGTTCTTCATCCTGATCGGCGCCTTGATCTTCAGCAATTTCGTCAACGCGGCCGGACTGCCCGAGGGTCTCCTGCAGCTGATCCGCTCCGGCGGCGCCTCTCCCTACACGGTGATCCTCATCATCCTGGCCATCTATATCGTGCTGGGCTGCGTGCTGGAGAGCCTGTCGATGATCCTGCTCACGGTGCCGATCTTCTACCCGGTGGTGGCCGGGCTGGATCTGGGCATGGATCCGCGCTGGGTGCTGGTGTGGTTCGGCATCGTCATCGTGG
>JBJXGS010000237.1:0-3054 GCA_046160545.1 Burkholderiales bacterium | reverse complement strand
GCGCGCAGCAGGAGATCCTGCGGCAACCTCAGGCCCAGGGACTTGGCGGTGCGCTGGTTCAACGCAAGATGAAATCGCGTCGGTTGCTCAACCGGGAGGTCCGCGGGCTTCGCCCCCTTGATGATCTTGTCGACGTAGCTCGCCATGCGCTTGAACGAATCCTGCAGAACCGGAAAGTAGCTCATGAGTGCTCCGGCCCGCGAGGCCTCCGCATAGGGGAACATGGAGGCCAGGCGCAGCTTGGTCGCCAGCGTTGCGATAGCCGCCACGTGGTTGAAAAAGACCGCATGAGGAAAGACGATGAATCCCTGCACGCCTTCCTGGCGCATGGCATCGAGGGTTGATTCGACCGCCTCACGGGAGAGGGTCGACAGGACTTGATCCTTGAACGACACCTTGATCCGGGCGGCAGCTTCATTCAGCAAGTCGAGGTAGGAATTGAAGCGTGGCACTGTGCCCGGGCGAACGATCGCGAACCGCGATAGGTCGGGCGCCGCGGACTTAAGGAGCTCCAGCTGCTTCGCACCGATTTCGGGCAGAAGCACGGATGTCCCGGTCATGTTGCCACCCGGCCGCGACAGGCTGGCAACGTAACGCAGGCTCACCGGATCGCCGGCGGAGCCAAAGACGATGGGTATCGTTTGCGTGGCATCCCGGGCTGCGCTGATGCCCTCGGACGATGTGGCAGCCAGTACGTCGACCGGCATGCGGACAAGCTCCGCGGCGAGCGCGGGAAAGCGCTGCGTCTGACCCAGGGCGTTACGAATCTCAAGGACGTAGGACTTGCCTTCGACGTGACCGAGTTCCTTCATGCCGTCACGGAACTGGCCGATGGTCAGGGCGAAGGAAGCGCCATCGTTGATGACCAGAAAACCGATGCGCGCCGGCTTTGACGACCGGCCAAACACGCGGCGAGGTCCGAGCGCGGCGAGCGCCACCGCTGCGGACGCAGCGCCGATCAGATCTCGGCGCGCCGGCATGTTCGGTGAGTGCACGGTGTTTCCTCCCGGCCCGCGCTTTGAAAGGCGCGGTGCATCTAAGCTACCACATCGAGGTCAGCCCCCGCCCCATCCCAGGGCGTCTCCGACCGTCGGCAACCAACCCACAATGGAACGAGCGATTGCGACACGCCCCTAGCGCGGCCAGGGCGGCATGAAACCCTGCGACGTAGTGCCCACACAGGCCGGCGGACAGGGGTCTGTCCCGACCAAGCCCAGAGCAGGTTGGCCGATGCCTTCGCGTGCGCGCCAACCCGGGTACTCAAAGACGATGTTGCTGAACACGCCGCCGGGATCGTAGGTGATCGGCTTACCGGGATTCTTGGCGTTCCATTCGTCCATCAGACTCTTGTGGCTGCGATACCAGGGCACTTGACTGGCCCATGCGGCCAATGTCGCGCGGCGCCAGCCCATGTCCTTGATCTCCGGCCAGACCTGATCGGCGTGACGAACGTTGAACTCGGGATCGAGCAACCAAAAAGAATGGCCGATGATGTCGCCGAAGATGAACAAGCGGCCGTTGCGGATTTCCCACTCGGTCGGATCGCTGCCGAGCTTGATCTTGAAGGGCGTGCCGTTGGAACAAAAGCCGCCGTGCTGCGGCTCGTATTTGGCCGGGTCGGCCTCGAAGAGTCGCTTGTGCTCGGCGCTCACGAAGTAGTAGGTGCGATGCGGCAGGCTCGCCTTGATCTGCGGGTTGCCGCGCACCGGCCTCCCCATCGTGAAGTAGGCCACCGGGTCGTGGCCGAGCAGCATGACATCGTCGCCGTCGGCCGAGCGCACGGTCGCATACAGCGTGCCGCCGCAGCCGCTCAGTAGGGCGGCCAGGAGGAGGATCAGGGACAGGTTGCGGGTCAGCGTGAGCATCGTCTTCTCCCAGCTAGCAGGCGCAGGGCAGGCACGCTACGAGTGCTTCAGCTGCGCCAGTCCGCACGCTCATTTGCCAGCGCCCGGTTTGCGCGGCCCGGATCATTATTGTAGAGTCGCCTCGCGAATCGGCTGTAACCTGGCGCCAGTCACGCGCCCATCTGACGGGATGACCAGGATACTGAAAGCGGGAATTGATTGTTGATGCGACAGCGCGTGGCGCCGGCTGTGCTCTGCCCTAGGGGCAGCGGCATCGTGATCTCGAACCAGCCATGAACAATCTCCCGATCCCGGCCTATGCAGAGTTGCCGGTCATCGAAGCAACCGGCGAGCGCCATGCCTGGACCACTTTCGGCAAGGGCGACGAATTGGGCACGATGAACTTCATCGGCCCCGACCAAGTTCGCGCAGCGCTTGCTTCGGCCAGCGCCGGACGCGTGGTCAACCTCAGCCTGCCGCTTGACCTGCCCAGTCCGGCTCTGTTGCGCGGCCGCGAGGGTTACGTTCACCACATCGAACGCTCGCGCAGCGGCAGTGACGACAGGATCGACAATTTCTTCCTGCAGTGCTCGAGCCAGTGGGATGCGGTCGCACATATCCGCTATCGCGAGTTCGGCTTCTACGGCGGCCGGCAGGATGCCGACCTCGACCGCGGCGAGCTCGGCATCGACCGCCTGGCAAAGAAGGGCATGGTAGGTCGCGGCGTCCTGGTCGACTTCGCAGCCTGGCGGGAGAGCACGGGCGACCCGGTCGACGCCACCACGCGCATCGTGATCGGCCTGCGCGAGGTCGAGCAGGTGCTGGCCTGGTCCGGCGTGACGCCGCGCAAGGGCGACATCCTGCTCTTTCGCACGGGCTGGCTGCGCTGGTACCTCGAACTCGAGAAGGCCGGTCGCGACGCGATGGCGGGCCGCCTGCACAACGGCGATGGCGGCATGGACTGTCCCGGCCTGGCGCCGGCCACCGAAATGGCGGCATGGCTGTGGGATCAACGCATCGCCGCGGTGGCGGCCGACAACCCGGCGCTCGAAGCGCTGCGTGTGCGCAAGGAGGAAGGTTTCCTGCACCGGCGCATCATGGCCCTCTTGGGGATGCCGATCGGCGAGTTCTGGTATCTCGAGGAACTGTCCCATGCCTGCCGCGAACGCGGACGTTGGGACTTCTTTCTGACCTCCGCACCGCTCAATCT
>JBJXGS010000236.1:0-2761 GCA_046160545.1 Burkholderiales bacterium | reverse complement strand
CGCCTGTGGCGTACCATCCGCACATCAGCAACATGGAGAACGCCGTGATCAAGTACGCCAAGAAGGACGCCAAGGCCTATTCGCGCGAGCATTTTCGCGGCGTGTGGGCCGCCACCGCGACGCCTTTCACCGCCGACCTGAAGCTGGACGAGGCCGGATTTCGCGCCAACCTCAAACACTGGATCGACACCTTGAAGCTGGGCGGCCTGTTCGTCTCGGGCAAGCAGGGTGAGTTCTTCTCCATGTCGGTCGCCGAGCGCAAGCGCACCTTCGAGCTGGCCGTCGAGGCGGCGGCCGGTCGCGCCGGCATCGTGACCTCGTGCTCGGATACCAACCTCGACGTGGTGCTCGACCTGGCGCGTCACTCCGAGGCCATCGGCGCCGACTACATCGTGGTGCACAGCCCGGTCCTGCACTTCGGGCATGACGTCGACGAGACCGTCTACGAGTACTACCGCCACCTGTCCGAGTCGCTTGACATCGGCATCGCGCTGTGGAATCACCCGGACTGTGGCTACGAGATGAGCCCGGAGCTGTGCGCGCGCATCGCCGAATTGCCCAACGTGGTGGCCATCAAGTACAGCGTCGCGCGCGAGAAGTACGCCAGGCTCACGCGCATCGCCGGCGACAAGATCATCGTCTCGACCGCGAGCGAGGAGGAGTGGTTCGACAACATCGTCGAGCTGGGCTGGCGCCTGTACCTGTGTTCGACGCCGCCCTTCACCATGCAGACCGCGGTGGACCAGCGCATCAACGAGTACACGCGCTTGGCTTTCGCCGGCAAGACTGCGGAAGCCAGGAAAGTGCGCGACAGCCTGAACCCGGTGCGCACCGCCTTTCGCGCATCGCGGCCCAAGGGCACGCCGCAGGCGCACACCAAGTACTGGATGGAATGCGTAGGCGAGGTGGGCGGACCGGTGCGCCGGCCCCTGCTCAACCTGACCGAGACCGAGCGCGCGGCGATCCGCAAGGCGGTTGCGGAGTGCGGACTCAAGCTCGCATGAATCGAAAGGACCATCCCGTGCGTTCTCTGTTGCTCCTGATCTGCGGTCTCGCGGCTCTCGCCTCAAGCAGTGCATTTGCGCAGTATCCGAATCGCCCGGTCAAGCTCGTCGTTCCGGCAACCGCTGGCGATGGCAGTGACGTGCTCGGCCGCACCCTGGCGCGCGCGCTGGCCGAGTCGATGAACCAGCAGTTCGTCGTCGAGAACCGCCCGGGTGCCGGCGGCAGCATCGGCGCCGACGCGGTGGCGAAGTCGGCTCCCGACGGCTACACGCTCTTCATCGGCAACGGCAGCTCGCACGGCGTCACCCCGGGGCTGTATGCCAAGCTGCCCTACGACAGCGTGGCCGACTTCGCGCCGGTGGCGCTGATCTCCACTGCCGCCAACGTGCTCATCGTTGGCGCTGGCGTGCCGGCTGCCAACTATGCCGAGTTCGCAAAGATGGCGCGCGAGGCGCCCGGCAAGGTGTCGATCGCCTCGGCGGGCAACGGCAGCCTCTCGCACCTCTCGGTCGAACTGCTGCGCTCCATGGGCCGCCTGGACCTGCTGCACGTTCCCTACAAGGGTGCCGCTCCGGGCGTCACCGATGTCGTGGCAGGACAGGTGCAGGCGATGATCATCAACATTCCCTCGGTCATGCCGCTCATCCGGGCCGGCAAGTTGAAGGCGCTGGCCGCCACCAGCGCGCGCCGGCCGGCTTCCTTGCCGGAGGTGCCGACCCTGGCGGAATCGGGGGTGGCCGGTTACGAGACGCTCGCCTGGTTTGGCGTGCTGGCGCCGGCGAAGACTCCGCCCGAGGTCGTGGGGCAATTGCACCGCGAGGTGCAAAAGGCGCTCGCGCGCACCGACGTGCGCGAGACCCTGGCCCGCTCGGGCTCGGAACCCTCGGGCATCGGCTCCGCGGAGTTTCAGGCCTTCATCAGGAGCGAGATCGCCAAGTACAGCAAGGTCATCAAGGATGCCGGCATCAAGGTTGAGTGAAATCGACAGACGATCAGGGAGATTGACGCGATGAAATATGGCCGTCCCATCAACTTCGGTGCCTGGATCGACAAGAACGCGCACCTCCTGAAGCCGCCGGTGGGCAACCAGCAGATCTGGGCCGATTCGGACATCATCGTCACCGTCGTGGGCGGGCCCAACCAGCGCACCGACTTTCACGATGATCCCTTCGAGGAGTACTTTCACCAGTTCCGCGGCAACGCGCACCTCCTGATCTGGGATCGCGGCCGCTACGAGCGCGTGGACTTGAAGGAAGGCGACATTTTTCTTTTGCCGGCGCACGTGCGCCATTCCCCGCAGCGTCCCGAACCCGGCAGCATGTGCACGGTCATCGAGCGCGCGCGCCCGGCCGGCGAGATCGACGGCTTCGAGTGGTACTGCGCCAAGTGCGGCACGCGCGTGCATCGCGCCGAAGTGCAGTTGCTAAGCATCGTCACCGACCTGCCGCGCGCCTACGAGAGCTTCTACAGCCTGGACGATCGCGCGCGCACCTGCCAGAAGTGCGGCACCGTGCATCCGGGGCGAGATTGGCAGACCTGGCACGCCGTGCGCGAAGCGCAGGCCGCCACCTAGGTGCCTGAGGCACTCGGCGGTCGCGCTTTTGCACCTGCCGGCGGGGATCCCTTTAGTACCCGCTGTCGGCCTTTACTCCGCGCGCAGTCCTCGCGTACGCACTACGCTGCCCCAGCGCGTCGCTTCGCTCTTGAGATAGTCGGTCAACCCGGCGCGCGTGCTGATCACCGGCGTCACGCCGAA
>JBJXGS010000235.1:0-59240 GCA_046160545.1 Burkholderiales bacterium | reverse complement strand
GGCGCACTGCGCCTCGATACGGTACGCCTACACAGAGCGGCGCCGGCGTGCGGCAAAGCCCACAACGGCAAGCCCGGCCAACAGCAGGGCGTAGGTTTCCGGCTCGGGCACTGCGGTCACGGGCACGAGTTGGCCGCGAATCTCGCCACTGCCGCGCAACGTGGTGTGGATGTTGATGTACGCAAGGCCCGATTGCAGCACGGCCAGGAAGGACTGGGCAGGGTGCCCGTTGCCGGCGGCAATGGTGCCTGGGGAGGGGCGGTCGACTCCGCCGATGAAATAAGTGGCGCCCAGCGTTCCTGAATCAAAGCCATTAGGCGCAGTCAGGTGGACGATGACCCCACTATTTTGCGAGGTCGTCGCCTGGGCGTGGATATGTTGCCCGGTCACGGCCGAGGACAGGCCGGAAGCGGCCACGGTCAAGTCGTAGGTATTGCTGACCGTGTCGTAAAACAATGTTCCGATGCCGGACGCTCCCAGATTCAGGGCGTGAGGCGAGGAGACTTCATTGGTCGCGTTGAGCAGGACATTGAACTGCAACACCGACGCCAACACCGTCGCTGGCAGGGCGATCAAGCCGGCTGCGAAAAACTTGACGAAACGTCCGATCATGAAAATCCCCCCAATGCATGCAACGAACTTCAAAGTGGTCGGGACTGCGAACCGACTGGAGCCGTCCGACCATGAACTTCCAAACCAGCGAACGCCTGCCGAAGCCACATTATTCCGCGGATTCGATGTTCCCGTATGTAGCTCTTTGGGGCTAGATCGCCGCGCTCGCGCCCCGGGCGCGCGCGACTGCCCTGTTCACGCCCTCGTTCCGGCGACGTGCCCGGCCTGCAGGCGCTGCCGTTCGACCGCCGCCGCGCAGGACTCGAACTTTCCGCCAAGGCCTGCCGCTGCTGAAAGGTGCATGCGTGCCGCCAGCGCATGGCCGTGCAGCAGGCACCATTGGCCGAGGTAAAAGTTCTCGATTGCGGCGGCCACGCGGGCGCTGCGCGGCAGGTCACCCATCTGGCGGTTCGCGACATGCGGCGCGACATGCGGCGTGACGCGCGGCGAGGTACGGGCGCGCAGCGCGGCCACGGAGGCACTGAATTCCGCGGGCGGCATGCGGCCGCAGAACAATTCCAGGATGCTGGCGGCCCAGCTGCCCCGGTGTGCGTGCGCCATCGGGGGGCGCTGCCTGAGTTCAGCCAGCGCGGCCGCCGGGTCCAGGCGCGCCAGCGACAGGTAGCGCCATACTAGGGCCATGGGATCTTCCGGCCGTCCGCGTGCGCGCGCTTCCTTCAGCAGCGAGGCGAAGCCGAACGCCGCACTGTCGAATCGGGAGCCAAGCCAGTGCATGCGGCTCGCATTGCGCACCATGCGCGCGCGGTCCCGGTCGGCGCCGCGGCCAGGCACTGACGACGCCGATTGCAGCAAGCGGCGATACTCGCCCTCGGCTTCGATCAGGCGACCGGCCGCTTCAAGGCGGCGCGCGCGTCGCCGAATGTTGACCAGGGTCGTTGCGCTATTTCTGACCAACATGCGAGGGGTCTCGTGGGTTGCCGGAAAGGCGCCGCTGGTGACCCCGAAGGGAGTAGAAGACAAGATCATGCACGCTTCCTTGCTTTGCGCCTGCGGCGGGACACAGCAAGGATCACTGATGTGCGAAGGAACGGGTGTGAACCTTAGTCCATCGTAGCATGCATGAAAAGCCTGCAAAACCCTTTGGCTCTTTCGGGTCATCAGGTGCGGGTTCTCGGCGTGGCACAATTCATGGAGGGGATCAATTTCGTGTGCCAAGCGCTTGAATCGTTACTGCTCTTTGTCGCTTCGCCATGCGTTGGGCAGGCGCGCAGGCGCGTGCCGCCGCAGCCTGGATACGTGCGATGACCCTGCTCGTCACCGGCGGCGCCGGCTTTATCGGCAGCAATTTCGTCCTCGACCGGCTGGCGAAGAGCGACGAGCGCATCGTCAACCTGGACCTCCTGACCTACGCCGGCAACCGCGCCAGTCTCGCCGCGCTCGAGGGTGACGAGCGCCATGTGTTCGTCAAGGGGGACATCTGCGATGCGCCGCTGCTCGGGCGCCTGTTTGCGACCGAGCGGCCGCGCGCGGTGCTGCACTTCGCCGCCGAGTCGCACGTCGACCGCTCCATTCACGGGCCCGGGGCGTTCATCCGCACCAACGTCGACGGCACCTTCGCGCTGCTCGAGGCCGCGCGTGCCCACGTCGCCGGGCTTGACGCCGCCGCTCGCGCGGCGTTTCGCTTCGTGCATGTTTCCACCGACGAGGTCTACGGATCGCTCGCCCCCGGCGAGGCCGCGTTCACCGAGGCGCGCCGCTACGAGCCCAACAGCCCGTACTCGGCCTCCAAGGCGGCCTCGGACCACCTGGCGCGCGCCTGGCACCACACTTTCGGGCTGCCGGTCGTCATCACCAACTGTTCCAACAACTACGGGCCCCGCCAGTTCCCCGAAAAGCTGATTCCGCTCATGATCGTCAACGCGCTCTCAGGCCGGCCGCTGCCGGTCTACGGCGACGGCATGCAGGTGCGCGACTGGCTGTACGTGGGCGACCATTGCGCGGCGCTGGCGCGCGTGCTCGAGGACGGCCGGCCCGGCGAGGTCTACAACATCGGCGGCTGGAACGAAAAGCCCAACCTCGAGATCGTGCACACCCTGTGCCGGCTGCTTGACGAGATGGCGCCGCGCGCGGACGGTTCCAGCCATGCGCAACTCATCACGTACGTCACGGACCGTCCGGGCCACGACCGACGCTATGCGATCGATGCCGGCAAGGTCGCCTCTGAACTCGGCTGGAAGCCCGCGGAAACCTTTGCGTCGGGTATCCGCAAGACCGTGCGCTGGTATCTCGACAACCAGGCCTGGGTCGCGGCGGTGCAAAGCGGCGCGTACCGGGACTGGGTTGCGACCAACTACGACGCGCGCGGATCGCAGGGCGGGGCGGCGTGAAAATCCTGCTCTTTGGCCGCGACGGGCAGGTCGGCACGGAGTTGCGCCGCAGTCTCGCCCTGGTGGGCGAGGTCGTGGCGCCGCCGCGCGCCGGCGCCGGGCTTGGCGGCGACCTGTTCGATGCCGAGGGCATCAGCGCCACGGTGCAAAGCGTGCGGCCCGATGCCATCGTCAACGCCGCCGCCTACACGGCGGTGGATCGCGCCGAGGACGAACCGGAACTGGCGATGCGCGTCAATGCCGAGGCGCCCGCGCTGCTCGCGCGCCTGGCCGGGCAGTGCGGAGCGTGGCTGGTGCACTATTCGACCGACTATGTCTACGACGGGGCCGGCACGCGCCCCTGGAAGGAAGAGGATGTCGCCGCGCCTTTGGGCGTCTACGGTACATCCAAACTGGCCGGCGACCGGGCCGTCGCCGGCCACGCGCGGCACCTGATCCTGCGCACCAGTTGGGTCTACGCGCCGCATGGCGGCAACTTCGCGCGCACCATTCT
Source organism: Burkholderiales bacterium (assembly GCA_046160545.1). Lineage (GTDB taxonomy): Bacteria > Pseudomonadota > Gammaproteobacteria > Burkholderiales > JAEUOS01 > JAEUOS01. The sequence continues at coordinate 55,787 of JBJXGS010000235.1, read as the reverse complement.
CCGCCTGGGCGGCGAACGCAGTGAATTGAAGATCATCGATGACCAGTTCGGCGCGCCGACTCCTGCACAACTGCTGGCCGATGCGACTGCGCACATGCTGCGCGCCGCTCGCGGGGACCCGGCGCTGGCCGGTCTTTACCATGTTGTCCCTGCCGGGGAGACCAGCTGGCACGGCTACGCGGTCGAACTCTTGCGCCTGGCGCGCGCGCGCGGCCTGCCGGTCAAGGTGGCCGCATCAGCAGTGCTGCCGATTCCGAGCAGTGCCTACCCCGTGCGGGCGCGCAGGCCGCACAATTCGCGCCTGGACACCACCCGTTTTCGGCGGGCCTTCGGGTTCGCGCTGCCGGACTGGCGCGAACCCCTGGCCCGCTTCATCGAGACACTCCCGCAATGACACCTCCCCGCAAGGGCATCATACTGGCCGGTGGCTCGGGCATGCGCCTGTATCCGGTCACGCAGGTCATCTCCAAGCAGCTCCTGCCGGTGTTCGACAAGCCGATGATCTATTACCCGCTCACCACCCTGATGCTGGGCGGCATGCGCGACATCCTGATCATCTCCACCCCGCAGGACACGCCGCGCTTCGAGCAATTGCTGGGCGACGGTTCACGCTGGGGGCTCAATCTTTCCTATGCGGTGCAGCCCTCGCCGGACGGCCTGGCGCAGGCCCTGATCATCGGCGCAGCGTTTCTTGGCGACTCGCCCGCAGCGCTGATCCTCGGCGACAACATTTTCTACGGCCACGAGCTGGCGGTGCAATTGAAGCGCGCCGACGCGCGCCGCAGCGGGGCAACGGTATTCGCCTATGCAGTGCAGGATCCGGAACGCTACGGCGTGGTCGCATTCGATGTGGCCGGGCGCGCGGTCAGCATCGAGGAAAAGCCCACCGCGCCGAAGTCGCGCTATGCGGTGACCGGCCTGTACTACTACGATGCCGATGCCGCCCGCCTGGCGCGTACGGTCAAACCTTCTGGACGCGGCGAACTGGAAATCACCGACCTGAACCGCCTCTACCTCGAGCGCGGCGACCTGACGGTCGAAGTCATGGGCCGCGGGCTGGCCTGGCTGGACACCGGCACACATGAATCGATGCTTGAAGCCAGCCAGTTCATTGCCACGATCGAACGGCGCCAGGGATTGAAGGTGGCCGCGCCCGAGGAAGTCGCCTGGCGCGCCGGATGGATCGATGACGCGGCGCTGGTACGACTGGCCGAGACGCTCGCCAAGTCAGGCTATGGGGCCTATCTCAAGGGCCTGCTGGCGGACCGGCCACGCTAGCATTCATCATGCGCGCCACGGCCACCGCGATACCGGACGTGCTCGTCATTGAGCCGCGCGTTTTCGGTGACGCACGCGGTTTCTTTTTCGAGAGCTTCAACCGGCGCGCCTTTTGCGAAGCAATTGGGCGGGATGTCGACTTCGTGCAGGACAATCACTCGCGCTCTGCGCGTGGGGTGCTGCGTGGCCTGCATTTCCAGATCGTCCAGCCACAAGGCAAGCTGGTACGGGCGTGCACGGGGTCAGTGTTCGACGTGGCGGTCGATCTGCGCCGCTCCTCGCCTACATTTGGCCGCTGGGTGGGTGAAGTGTTGTCCGAGGAGAATCACCGCCAGATGTGGATTCCCGCCGGCTTTGCGCACGGCTTCCTGGTGTTGACCGAGTTCGCCGAATTCCTCTACAAGACCACCGACTATTGGGCCCCCGAGCACGAGCGCTGCATTGCCTGGGATGACCCGGAGATCGGGATCACCTGGCCGCTTGAAAGCCGCACCCCGCTGCTGTCGGCCAAGGACCAGCAAGGCGTCCCCCTGTGCGACGCGGAGACCTATCCATGAAGAGCGTTCTCGTCACCGGCGGCGCAGGCTATATCGGTTCACACACCTGCGTCGAACTCCTTGCGGCCGGATACGACGTCACGATATTCGACAACTTCAGCAACAGCCATCCCGAGGCGGTCAGGCGCATCGTCGGCATCAGCGGTCGTGCGCCGCGCCTGGTGGAAGGCGACATTCGCGACCGCAGTGCGCTCGCCGGCGCGCTCACGCAAAGCGGCGCGCGCGCGGTGATCCACTTCGCCGGCCTGAAGGCGGTCGGCGAGTCAGTCGAGAAGCCGCTCGAGTATTACGACAACAACGTCGTCGGCACCTTGCGCCTGCTGGAGGCGATGCGCGAATGCGGGGTCATGACGCTGGTATTCAGCTCGTCGGCTACCGTGTACGGCGACCCGCAACGCCTGCCCCTGACCGAAGACCACCCGCTGTCGGCCACCAATCCCTATGGGCGCAGCAAATTGATGATCGAGGACATGCTGCGCGACCTGCACCGCAGCGACACGCGCTGGCGCCTGGCCCTGTTGCGCTACTTCAACCCGACCGGCGCGCACCAGAGTGGGCAGATCGGCGAGGACCCGCAAGGCATACCCAACAACCTCATGCCATTCGTGGCGCAGGTGGCCGCCGGGCGGCGCGAGTTCCTCAACGTCTGGGGGGGGGACTATCCCACGCCGGACGGAACCGGCGTGCGTGACTTCATCCATGTGGTCGACCTGGCGCAGGGGCACCTGAAGGCACTGGAAAAGCTGGATTCCGGCGGCGGCCTGGTGACCGTGAACCTGGGCACCGGCACGGGTTACAGCGTGCTTGACATGGTGCGGGCCTTCGAAGCCGCCAGCGGCCGGCCGGTGCCGTATCGCGTGGCCGAGCGCCGGCCGGGGGATATCGCGTCATGCTATGCCGATCCGGGGCTTGCCAAGGCGCTCCTGGGCTGGGAGGCCAAACGCGGGCTAGCCGACATGTGCGCCGACATGTGGCGCTGGCAGGAGAAAAACCCCCAGGGTTACGGGGCGCGCCCCGCCTGAGCTGTCAGGCCGGTTTCCGGCTGAAATCGGGCGCCGTACCTGCGGGGCAGCCTGGTCTGTCAGGTACGGGCTGGCTGGAGCGGCTTGAGCACTGGCGTACTAGCCCTAAAAGGCTATGGCTCAGGTGCTGATTCCGCGCGACAATACGCGGTCGGTTTACGTTTCCTCGAGGGACCCATGAGAAAACTCCTGTTTGGCCTGCTGGTGACCTTGGCAACCGGGTTCGCGCCTGTCGCCAACGCCTATACCTACAACTTCGGTGCCGTGACCGGCACCGTGTTTAGCCCGGTGGTGGTGGTTGCGCCCAACGTGACTGGCACAGACTATTTCTTGTTCTCGATCCTCGGGCCGGGAACGTTGACATTTTCCAGTGCCGTCACAAACGTGGGACCTTATGCGGGCTTCCCGATTTTCGAATTCCCGGCATTCTCTGCGAATCTTTTCGATGGCTTGGGGGGAAGCAGCGGGTTTGGCCAGGTTCTGGGCAACAGCCAGCTTTTGAGCTATAGCTCTACCGGAATTCCACCGGGCAACTATACGATTGCTGTGACCGGCACTTCCCAGAGTTCCGGAGGCGCCTACCTGGTATCGCTGTCCCTCGCTGCAGCGCCGGTGCCGGAGCCGGGTGCGTACCTCATGTTTTTGGCTGGCCTGGGTTTGATCGGCACCGTGGCCGCCCGCCGGGGTCGCAAAGTCTGAGCGACTCGTGGCAAGCAAAAAAGGGCGCCCAGGCGCCCTTTTTCATTTGCTTGGCACTGCGTTTTTAGTCAAGCTGCAGCAGGGAAAGCGGTTCCAGCCGCGTGCCGGCCAGGTATTCCCGGACCGTGCTTTGTCGGCGCGGCGGCGCCGGCGGGCCGGTCTGTGCCAGGGACTGAAAGCGCTCCATCACCGCCGGCACGTAGGCCCGCGTTTCGCGGAACGGTGGCACTTCGTTGCCGTAACGCCTGACTGCGCCTTCGCCGGCGTTGTAGGCCGCCAGCACCAGGTCCAGGCGCGGGCCAAAGGTCTGCTGGAGCTCACGCAGGTGCCGCGTGCCGGCGCGCAGGTTGTCCTCGACCTGGGTCAGTCGCGTGACGCCATAGCGGCTGGCGGTGCCCGGCATGAGCTGCATTAGGCCGACGGCGCCCTTGGGCGATACCGCCGCCGGCCGGTATGCGGATTCGACAGCGATCACCGCGTGTACCAGGGCCGGGTCAAGGTCGGCGGCACGCGCCGCGGCATCGATTTCGCGGGCGAACGGGCGCTCGGGCGCGAGTATCGGCGCGCTGATCAGTGGTATTGGCGCCGGCTGCACATCCGGCTCCGCTGGCAGCGTAAGCCGGTAGGCCGGGTCGAGCCGATATGCCTCCTGGGCAGTTGCCTGGGCCGCCACGCTGCCAAGGCACGCCGCTACGGCGACGTCGGCCAGTCTTTTCCTGCGCGGGTGATTCACAGGCGAATGCGCAATGCCACCCGCCTGCGGCCGGCCATCGTCATGGCCAGAAGGGCGGTGGCAAGCAGTACCAGCGAAGCCGGCTCGGGCACCGCCTGGTGCGAGGTCAGGACCTCGGCCGGGACCACGCGCAGGAGGCCGTCGTATCCCGAGTCGTTGTCGATTCCGCTGATGGTCAATCTGTAGTCTCCAGCATCAAGCATGGCGACGAAAAAGTCGTTGCTGACCATGAACACGCCGCTGTCGAGGCCGATCGCGAGGGCCGGCCCGCCGGACAGCGCGGTCAGTTGCGCGGCAAATCCGCTGATGCCGATGCTACCAAACTGCGGGTCGTCGAATTCGAAGCGAATCGCATTGTAGACCGCAGCGGCCGAAGACTCGAGCCGAAAGTCGTAGTGGTCGACGAACGCGCCGCTGCCGAAGGCGCGCGTCAATACCAGGCTGTCGTTCGTTGCGCCCGGACTAAGGACGGGGATGGCGGAGGCGAGTGAAGAAAAGGCCAGGGCGATGGTCGCGCCGGCGCAGGCGACAAGGTGCTTGAGTTTCATGATGTTTTGCTCCATGCCGGGCGGCGGCGCCACGCGACTACGCCCAGGAGAGCCAGACCCGAACTCATCATGGCCCAGGTACTGGCTTCGGGAATCGCGGCCACGGCAGTAAGCGTCCCGGCGTAGCTGCCGCCACGTAACCCGCCGCCGAGGCCGCTTATTTCGAGCCGGTAGGCGCCCGCCGACAGGGTTGGCAGGTAGAAGGTATTGGCTGTCTGGCGCGGCCCCGGCGCACCGTCGGCCCCGCTGATCAGCACCACATTGCCGGTCGCTGTGTAGAGTCGGGCGCTGAACCCGCTGACGGTCGAGAACCCGCTGAAACTGGTGTAGGTGGACGAATCGTTCAACCCTAGCGTGCGGCCAAGCGAAAAGTTGTAGATGTCCAGAAAACTGCCCGTGCGCAAGGCGCCGGTGAGGGCGAGCGAGTCGCCTGGGTTTGCCAACACGGTCGCCTGGGCAGGTGCAAACGCTGTGGCGAATGCCAAGCCGATTGCCGCCACGTGCCGCCAAATGCGACTTGGTACGGACTGGCGCAGCATGGCTGGTGGGCGCACAAGACCTGAGTGCTGGCGTATCGTGAACATGAGGCATGTTACGCAGCGGGTCGCAAAAGGCTTCGTGATCTGCTTCACACGTCACAACAATCCACAATTTATTCAAGGCCTTGGGCGATCATTCGCCGCATCTCAAGCCACAGGCTACAATCGACCGAACGCCCTGGCCTGGGTGGTGAAACCGGTAGACACAAGGGACTTAAAATCCCTCGCCCACCCGTAAGGGAGCGTGCGGGTTCGAGTCCCGCCCCAGGCACCAAACCACCTTCAAGGACGCTTTCTTGATCGTCTTCAATTTGGGATGCGACGCCGAGCACCGCTTCGAGGGCTGGTTCAATTCCGCCGACGACTTCGATGCCCAGTCCTCGCGCGGGCTTCTTTCGTGCCCGGTCTGCGGAAGCGGCAAGGTGCAGAAATTGTTGTCTGCGCCACGCCTGAACCTGTTGCCTGCCAGTGCGGTGGCTGCCGACGCAGGGCCTGCGCCCGCCGGTGCGGCAGGCCAGACCAGGCAGGTCGCGGTGATCGACCCGCGGCAGCGCGCGCTGGCCGAACTGATCAGCCGGGTCATCGCCGAAACCGAGGACGTCGGCACCGGTTTTGCGGAGGAGGCGCGGCGCATCCATTATCGGGAGGCGCCTGAGCGTGCCATTCGCGGGGTCGCCAGCGACTCCGAAGCTGTCGCGTTGGCCGAAGAGGGCATCGAGGTGGCGCGCCTGCCGATTCGAGTGGTCGACAAGTCGCAACTCAACTAGGTTTGATGCGTTGCGCGCAGCGTCATGGCGCGACGCCCTATGCACAATCCGAGCCGATCGTCTGCATAGCCTGCGCTATGATCCCGGCCGCCTATTCTGCAAACCCCGCATTCGCCAGCTCCACGAACCAAGCGGGACGGAGACCCTGATGGACCTTGAATACAGCGCGGCAGACGACGCGTTTCGCACCGAAGTGCGTACATGCCAGGAAGGCAACCTGCCGCGCATCTTGCCAAGGCCGGCCGCATGGTCGGCCAGTCGGCCATCCAGCTGCACGGCGGCATGGGCATGACAGATGAGATGGCGGTCGGCCCTTGCTTCAAGCGCCTGGCAATGATCGAGGCGACCCTGGGCGAGGCTGACCATCACCTCGGTGCATTTGCCGCGCCGGCTGCGGTCTGACGGGGCGATCGTGCAAAAGCGTACCTACTTCGAGGATTTCACGGTTGGCGAAACCATCGAGATCGGCAGGCATGTGATCAGCGAGTCGGAGATCCTCGACTTCGCGGCCAAGTACGATCCGCAACCGTTTCATAGCGATCCCGAGCGTGCCAGGGCGTCGATATACGGCGGGCTCATCGCCAGTGGCTGGCAGACCTGCGCCATCGCCCAGAGGATTCTGTGTGATGGTTACCTGAATGGCGCCGCCAGCATGGGGTCACCGGGCATAGAGGAGATCCGCTGGCTGAAACCGGTGCGCCCGGGCGACACCCTGATAGTCAAGCGCACCATCGAAGAGGCGCGCCCGACCAGCAAACCTGACCGTGGTCTGGTGCTGGCGCGCACCGATGTCTACAACCAGCGCGACGAGCACGTCATGATGATGCGTGGCTACGGTCTATTCGGCCGTGTTGCGGTACCTGTTGCTCCGTCCACCAGCGCCGGCAACTGAAACGGCGTCCGCCGGAGGTTCGTGGTTGCCTGAAACCGCAGGCTGCCCCACGCAGGTTCCCGCCTGAACGCCAGTTCAGGCCAGCGGCGGCAGCGCGGGGCCGCTGCCGGCTTCGACCAGCCGCAGATCGCGGCGATATGCCAGTGCGCGCGCCGCGTAACCGTCCGCGATGCGCTTCAACCCACTGGCTTCGCCGGGCTTCAACTCACGCACCACCTTGGCCGGCGAACCTACAACCAGGGAGTTGTCGGGGATTACCTTGCCCTCGGGCAGGAGTGCGTTGGCGCCGATGATGCAGTTGCGGCCGACGACACAGCCATTGAGGATCACCGCGTTGATTCCGACCAGGGTGTTTTCGCCGATCGAGGAGCCGTGCAGCATCGCCAGATGGCCAACGGTCACGTCGCGCGCCAGGTGCAGCGGGAATCCCGGGTCGGCGTGCAGGACGGCGCCGTCCTGCACGTTGACGTTGTCGCCAAGAGTGATGACTTCGTTGTCCGAGCGCACCACGGCCGAGAACCAGATCGACACGTTGTCGCCCAGCGTCACGGATCCAATTACGCTGGCGTTGGGCGCGATGAACCAGTTGCTGGTCTTGAACACCGGGACGCGGTCACCGAGCGAGTAGGCGGGCATGGAAAGGGTTGGGCTGAGAATGAAGGGACTGCGCGCCGGGCCCGTCGGGCCCGGGAAGAAGTGCGCTGGCGCGTTCTCGGCAGTGTAGCAGGGCGAAGTAGGGTACAAGAATGGTCGCAGCCTTGACCGTGTGAAATGCTACAATTGAACGTTTTCTCGGTTTGCCGTTCCTCTGCAGCCGCGTTTGCCATTTCGCGCTGCCCGGCCTTCTGGGATGACGCTTTTCAACCTCATCGAGGATTTCATGACTGCTGCCACCATCAACAAGGCTGAGGTCGTCGCCGCGCACCAGCGCGCCAAAGGCGACACCGGCTCCCCCGAAGTCCAGGTTGCGCTGCTCACAGCGCGCATCAACGGCCTGACCGACCATTTCAAGGCCCACACCAAAGACCATCATTCGCGGCGCGGGCTGCTCAAGATGGTCAGCAAGCGCCGCAAGCTGCTCGACTATCTCAAGGGACGCAGCCCGGACAGCTACCGGGCTCTGATCGAAAAGCTGGGCCTGCGCAAGTAAGCCGGCGTGCCGATGCCTGCGTTCCACCGGCGGGCAGCGGCGCTTTCACTCCTTCACCCTCAACCTCGCCGGCCGAGCGCGTCTTGCGTCCTTCGACCAGAGCAACTTAAGTCAATCCGCTCGTGCGGCGCGCGCGCCGCACGAGCGGGTTGAGTTTGGCTCGACCGGCCAACGGAGAACCACAACGTGTTCAACATCCACAAGCAGACGTTTCAGTACGGCGACAAGACAGTCACGATCGAAACCGGAGAAATCGCGCGCCAGGCCTCGGGAGCGGTCATGGTGACCATCGACGACACCGTGGTGCTTGCCGCGGTGACCGCTGCCAAGAGCGCCAAGGCAGGGCAGGATTTCTTCCCGCTGACGGTCGACTACATGGAAAAGACCTACGCGGCCGGCAAGATTCCGGGCGGATTTTTCAAGCGCGAAGGGCGTCCGTCGGAAAAGGAGACCCTCACCTCACGCCTCATTGACCGTCCGATCCGCCCGCTGTTCCCGGATGGCTTCTACAACGAGGTCCAGGTGGTCTGCACGGTGATGTCGTGCAATCCCGAAGTCGACCCCGACATCGCCGCCTTGCTGGGCGCATCGGCGGCGCTGGCGATTTCCGGCGTTCCCTTCATGGGGCCGATCGGCGCGGCGCGCGTGGGCTACATCGACGGCAAGTACGTGCTCAACCCGACCAAGTCGCAGTTGCCAAATTCGCGCCTGGACCTGGTGGTCGCGGGTACCGAAGCGGCAGTACTGATGGTCGAGTCGGAAGCGGACCAATTGCCCGAAGACATCATGCTGGGCGCGGTGGTGTTTGGCCACGACCACATGCAGGCTGCGATCAAGGCCATCAATGCGCTGGTGGTCGCGGCCGGCAAGCCGGAGTGGAACTGGCAGCCGCCGGCCAGGGACGAGGCACTTATCGCGCGCATCTCCGCCTTTGCCGAGGCCGACCTGCGCGCAGCCTTTCAGCTCAAGCAGAAGCAGGCCCGCTCGCAGGCCATCGATGCGTTGTGGAAGCGCCTTTTCGCCGAACTCAAGGTAGGCGAGGAAGGGGCACCCAACTCGCAGGTTGTGAAGGACATCTGTTTCAACCTCGAGTCGAAGATCGTGCGCACGCAGATCCTCGAAGGCGAGCCGCGCATCGACGGCCGCGACACGCGCACGGTGCGTCCGATCGCGATTCGCAACGGCGTGCTGCCGCGTTCGCACGGGTCGGCACTGTTCACGCGCGGCGAGACCCAGGCTCTCGTGGTCTCAACGCTCGGCACGGCGCGCGACGAGCAGCGTATCGACGCGCTGATGGGCGAGTACTCCGACCGTTTCATGCTCCACTACAACATGCCGCCTTACGCGACCGGCGAAACCGGGCGGGTCGGCACGCCCAAGCGCCGCGAGATCGGCCACGGACGGCTCGCCAAGCGCGCGCTGGCAGCAGTGCTGCCGTCCAAGGAAGAGTTTGCATACACCATCCGCATCGTCTCGGAGATCACCGAGTCCAACGGTTCGTCTTCGATGGCATCGGTGTGCGGTGGCTGCTTGTCGATGCTCGACGCCGGGGTGCCGCTCAAGGCGCACGTCGCCGGCATCGCCATGGGACTCATCAAGGAAGGTACCAAGTTCGCGGTGCTGACCGATATCCTGGGTGACGAGGATCACCTGGGCGACATGGACTTCAAGGTGGCCGGCAGCGACACCGGCATCACCGCGCTGCAGATGGACATCAAGATCCAGGGCATCACCAAGGAGATCATGAAGGTCGCGCTGGACCAGGCGCTGGAGGCGCGCCTGCATATCCTGGCGCAGATGAAGCAGGCCATGGGCGGCGCCAAGCAGGAGCTGTCCGACTTTGCGCCGCGCATGATCACCATGAAGATCAATCCGGAGAAAATCCGCGACGTGATCGGCAAGGGCGGCGCGGTGATCCGCGCGCTGTGCGAGGAGACTGGCGCCACCATCGACATCCAGGACGACGGTTCGGTGACCATTGCATCGGTCTCGGCCGACGCCGGACGCGCTGCGCAAAAGCGCATCGAGCAGATCACCGCTGAGGTCGAGGTCGGCAAGATCTACGAAGGGCCGGTCCTGCGTCTGTTGGATTTCGGCGCGATCGTGCAGGTGCTGCCTGGCAAGGACGGCCTGCTGCACATCTCGCAGATTGCCAACGAGCGGGTCAATGCAGTGTCCGACTACCTCAAGGAAGGCCAGGTCATCAAGGTCAAGGTGCTGGAAGCTGACGACAAGGGGCGCCTGCGCCTGTCCATGAAGGCGGCAGCCGCTGATCTGGCGGCGCAATCGGGCGACGCTGTCGCGCCGGCGGCTTAGGTTTTTTCCGGGTTTGTGCCCGGTCGTGCGTGGTGGGTCCGCTTTGTGACGGTTTATCGGACCCGCGCGCGATATAATCGCAGTCTCGGGGTGTAGCGTAGCCTGGTAGCGCGCCTGGTTTGGGACCAGGATGTCGGGAGTTCAAATCTCTCCACCCCGACCAGATGTAGTGGCCCGGCATGTGCCGGAATGGTTTGCCCGGCATCTCTGCCCGTAGCTCAACCGGATAGAGCACCGGCCTTCTAAGCCGGGGGTTGTGGGTTCGAGTCCCGCCGGGCGGACCAAGGTTTTCGAGTTCAGGGCAGGGTGACCTGCTTGCGTTGGGCGGAGCGATTCGTCCATCAATGGTGGCCGTAGCTCAGTTGGTAGAGTCCCGGGTTGTGATCCCGGCTGTCGTGGGTTCGAGTCCCATCGGCCACCCCAGATTCCAGCGCCGCGCCGCCCCTTTCGGGCGGCGCCTTTTTTGCGCCGCGCCAGCGCAGCGGAGGTTGGCATGAGCGTTCTGTCGGTGTCCCGGGAAGCGCAGGTGACAACGCTGACGCTCACGCGCGGTCAGCGCGCCAACGCACTCGATCAGGATCTGGTTGAGGCGCTGCACTCAGCCTTCGATCGCGCATTCTCCGACGGTACGCGACTTCTTGTGCTTACAGGAGCCGGGGAGAATTTCTGCGCCGGGTTTGATTTTGGTGGCTTCGAGTCAGCCAGCAACGCCGAGTTGAGCTGGCGCTTCGTGCGCATAGAACAAATGCTGCAAAAACTGGCGCACGCGCCGATCGATACCCTCGCACTGGCGCAGGGTGGCGCATCCGGCGCCGGCGCCGATCTGCTCGCGACATGCACGCATCGCGTCGCGAGTGCCAACTTGCGCTTGCGCATGCCTGGCTGGAAATTCGGGCTTGCGCTAGGTACGCGCAGGCTTGCGGCGTTGATCGGGGCCGAGCCGGCGCGCCGGGCGCTGGTCGAGGCGCGCACGTGGAACGCGACCGACGCCCTGGCAGCCGGCCTCATCGGGCGCATCAGCGACCCGTCCCGATGGACTGAAGACATGGCTGCTGCGGCCGAGGCTGCCACAAGCCTGGAACCATCTGCGCGCGCACGCTTGGCGGTATTGACCCTCAAAGACACTCGCGCGGCCGACATGGCCGCACTGGTTGAGTCCTTGACGGACGGCGACCTCAAGGCGCGCATCGCGGGGTTTCGCGCACAGCGCTGACGGTGCCGTAAAGCGGTTTCCAGCGTGGCAGCCCGTTTGACCCCCAGCGTATTCTCGCTCTATAATCAAGGGCTTTTTTGACTGAATTCGTGCACCTTGCAGGAATTTTTTCGCAAGGTCGAGTCGCTCCTCAAGGTTTACCTGCCACGCATGACCTCTTCGCGCCGCAAGCTCGTCGCCGGCAACTGGAAAATGAACGGAACGCTCGCCGCCAATGGCGAGCTTGTTGCCGCTCTTGTGGCACAGCTGCCACGCGACGGCGCGGACGTGCTGGTGTGCCCGCCTGCGCCGTATCTGTCGCAAATAGCGGGGCTGGTTGCGGGCAGCAGGATCGCCCTGGGCGCGCAGAATGTTTCCGAGTTCGCCTCCGGCGCCTACACCGGCGAGTGGTCTGCGTCGATGTTGCGCGAGCTTGGCTGCAGCCATGCCATCGTCGGGCATTCCGAGCGGCGCACGTTGTTCGGTGAGACCAGCGTGACGGTGGCGGCGAAAGCGGACGCTGCCCGGAAGGCCGGACTCACTCCGGTGGTCTGCGTCGGCGAGACCTGGCCCGAGCGTTCGGCTGGCACCACGCAGGCGGTGGTTGCCGGCCAGCTGGAACCGCTTCTGGCGCGCGTGGGAGTGAGCGGCATCGTCATCGCCTATGAACCGGTTTGGGCCATCGGCACCGGCAAGACGGCGACGCCGGCCGAGGCGCAGGCGGTACACGATTTCATTCGCAGGAAGGTAGCTGCCGCCGATGTCACCGCGGCGGAAAGCCTGATCATCCTTTACGGGGGCAGCGTCAACGCCGGTAACGCGGCGGCGCTGTTCGCCTGTCCGGACATCGATGGCGCCTTGGTCGGCGGCGCCTCGCTCAAGGCGCAGGACTTCGCCACCATCGTCCGAGCAGCGGCCACCTGAAAGTTCCTGGCCGCGTCGGTACCAGAAAGCACATCATGCAAATCGCGTTCAACCTGATTCTCCTCCTGCACGTCGTGGCGGCCATCGGCATCATCGTCCTGGTGCTCTTGCAGCACGGCAAGGGTGCCGACATGGGCGCATCGTTCGGCGGCGGGTCTTCCGGCAGCCTGTTCGGCGCCACCGGCAGCGCCAATTTCCTTTCGCGCTTCACAGCGGTCTTAGCGACGATATTTTTTATTACCAGCCTTGCGATGGCCTATATCGCGACCAGCCAGCCGCGTGCCGCTGGCGGCGGCGTGATGGACGGGCTTCCGGCAGTGCCCGCCAAGCCTGCCGCAGTGCCAGGGGCCCCTGCCGCTCCCGGGGTGCCGTCGCCAGCCGCGATTCCGGGCCAGGATTTGCAGAAAGCGGCACCAGCTGCACCGGCGCCTGCCACTCCTGCCCAGTCCGCACCTGGTCAGCCTCCCGGCGAAGGCGCGAAGAGCGGGCAGATTCCGAAGTAGTCCCGGCGCTTTCGATAGGGCAAGGGTGTTTAAACGCGATACAATATTGTTGTTATGCAGCATGCCGACGTGGTGGAATTGGTAGACACGCTGTCTTGAGGGGGCAGTGCCGAAAGGCGTGTGAGTTCGAGTCTCACCGTCGGCACCAGTGGGGAAGGCCGCACAAGCCCGGTGCGGCCGGCATTCCCGAAGCATCGCGGGCGCTTCAATGAACCTCGAAGAATACTTCCCGATACTGTTGTTCATTGCCGTCGGGGTCGGTGTCGGCGTCGTGCCGATGCTGTTGGGAAGTGCTCTCGGTCCGCATCGGCCCGACAGCGAGAAGCTGTCTCCCTACGAGTGCGGCTTCGAGGCCTTCGAGGATGCGCGCATGAAGTTCGACGTGCGCTATTACCTCGTTGCGATACTGTTCATCCTCTTCGACCTGGAGACGGCGCTGCTGTTTCCCTGGGCCGCGGTGGCGCGCGAGCTCGGGACCGGCGCGCTGATCGCGGTGCTGATCTTCATCTTCGAGCTGGTGCTTGGATTCGTCTACCTGTGGAAGAAAGGCGCGCTTGACTGGGAGTGAATCCCGGTAGAGCCCGATTGAAACCATGAGCATCGAAGGCGTCCTCTCCGAAGGTTTTGTCACCACGACGGCTGACAAGTTGATCAACTGGACGCGCACCGGGTCGCTGTGGCCGATGACCTTTGGTCTGGCTTGTTGCGCGGTTGAAATGATGCAGGCCGGGGCGTCGCGCTACGACCTGGACCGTTTCGGCGTGGTGTTTCGCCCCAGCCCGCGACAGGCCGACGTGATGATCGTCGCCGGCACGCTGTGCAACAAGATGGCGCCGGCGCTGCGCAAGGTCTACGACCAGATGGCTGAGCCGCGCTGGGTGATTTCGATGGGCTCCTGCGCCAACGGCGGAGGCTATTACCACTACTCGTATTCCGTGGTTCGCGGCTGCGATCGCATCGTGCCCGTCGACATCTACGTGCCCGGCTGCCCGCCGACCGCGGAGGCGCTGTTGTACGGGATCCTGCAGTTGCAGAACAAGATCCGCCGCACCAACACGATCGCCCGCTGAAACTGGACGCACGACCCGCAACCATGTCTCGCCTAGCAATTCTGAAATCCAATCTGGCACAAGCGCTTGGCGAGCGTGCCCGCTCGATCGAGATCGCGTTGGACGAGGTCACGGTCGTGGTCGGTGCGGCCGATTACCTCGCCGTAGCGACGTGCCTGCGTGATGACCCTGCGCTGGCGTTTTCGGAGTGCATCGACTTGGCGGGCATGGATTATTCCGGGTACGGCGAAGGCGCATGGGAAGGTGCGCGCTTCGCGACCGTGGTGCACCTGCTCTCGATCCAGCACAACTGGCGTGTACGCCTGCGCGCCTTTTGCCTCGACGACGACTTCCCGGTCATCGATTCCTTGACGTCGGTGTGGCCCGCGGCAGGCTGGTACGAGCGCGAGGCCTTCGACCTCTTCGGCATCATGTACGAGGGGCATGCTGACCTGCGGCGCATCCTCACCGACTACGGGTTCATCGGACATCCGTTTCGCAAGGACTTTCCGGTGTCAGGCCATGTCGAGATGCGTTACGACGCCGAGCAGAAGCGGGTCATTTACCAGCCCGTCACGATCGAGCCGCGCGAAGTAGTGCCGCGCGTGATCCGCGAAGAAAACTACGCCGGCCACAAGAGATAGCGGACATGGCCGAGATCAAGAATTACACCCTCAACTTCGGGCCGCAACACCCCGCGGCGCACGGCGTGCTGCGCCTGGTGCTGGAACTCGACGGGGAGGTTGTGCAACGCGCTGATCCGCACATCGGGCTCTTGCACCGCGCGACCGAAAAGCTGGCCGAGCAGAAGACCTTTCTGCAATCGGTGCCTTACATGGACCGCCTCGACTACGTGTCGATGATGGTCAACGAGCATGCCTACGTGATGGCCATCGAGAAACTGATGGGCGTCCAAGTTCCCGAGCGCGCGCAGTACATCCGCGTCATGTTCGACGAGATCACGCGCATCCTCAACCACCTGTTGTGGCTCGGGGCGCACGCACTGGACGTCGGCGCCATGACGGTCTTCCTGTACGCGTTTCGCGAGCGCGAGGACCTGATGGACTGCTACGAGGCCGTCTCGGGCGCGCGTCTGCATGCGGCCTACTATCGGCCCGGCGGCGTGTACCGCGACCTTCCCGATGCGATGCCGCAGTATCGCGTCTCGTCGGTGCGCGGCGAGAAGTCGGTGCGTGAACTCAATGCCAACCGCCAGGGATCGCTGCTCGATTTCATCGAGGATTTCACGGTGCGCTTTCCGCGCTACGTCGACGAGTACGAGACGCTGCTCACCGACAATCGCATCTGGAAGCAGCGTCTGGTCGACGTCGGTATTGTCACGCCGGAGCGTGCCCAGGCGCTGGGTTTTAGCGGCCCGATGCTGCGCGGTTCGGGGATTGCGTGGGACCTGCGCAAGAAGCAGCCCTACGAGGTCTACGATCGCATGGACTTCGATATCCCGATCGGTACCAATGGCGACTGCTACGACCGTTACCTGGTACGCGTGCAGGAAATGCGCGAGTCCAACAAGATCGTCCGCCAGTGTGTCGAATGGTTGCGCAACCACCCAGGACCGGTCATGAGCGACAACCACAAGGTGGCGCCGCCGTCCCGTGTGGCCATGAAGACCAACATGGAAGAACTGATCCACCACTTCAAACTCTTCACCGAGGGCTTTCACGTCCCGGCGGGCGAGGCCTACTGCGCGGTTGAGCATCCGAAGGGAGAGTTCGGCATCTACCTGGTTTCCGACGGCGCCAACAAGCCGTATCGCCTGAAGATCCGCGCACCGGGGTTCGCCCATCTGCAGGGCTTGGATGAGATGTCGCGTGGCCACATGCTGGCCGACGTGGTGACCATCATTGGCACCCAGGACATCGTTTTCGGCGAGATCGATCGGTGAGGCGGTGATGAGCGACGTGCAATTGAGCCCGGAATCGTTACGCCGCATCGATCGCGAACTGGCCAAGTATCCGTCCGACCAGAAGCAGTCGGCGGTGATGGCAGCCCTCGCCATCGCACAGGACCAGCACGGCTGGCTGGCGCCCGAGACCATGCAGGCGGTCGCGGACTACCTGGGCATGCCTGCTGTTGCCGTGCAGGAGGTCGCGACCTTCTACAACATGTACAACCTGAAGCCGACCGCGAAATACAAGGTTTCGGTATGCACCAACCTGCCGTGTGCGCTTTCCGGCGCGACACATGCGGCCGAACACCTGAAGAAGCGGCTTGGCGTAGGTTGGCGCGAGGCGACGGCCGACGGTCGCTTCGTCCTCGTTGAAGGGGAGTGCATGGGTGCCTGCGGTGACGCCCCGGTGCTGCTGGTAAACAACAAGCGCATGATGAGCTTCATGAGTGATGACAAGCTCGATCGCATGCTCGAGGACCTGAAGTGAGCTGCCTGCACGATCGCCACATCAGTCCGCTGATTGTCGCCGGCCTGAACGGCGACAACTGGCGCCTGGCCGATTATGTCAAGCGCGACGGCTACGCTGCCTTGCGCAAGGTGCTCACCGGTGGCATGAAGCCCGAGGACGTGATTGCTGATATCAAGCGCTCGGCGCTGCGCGGTCGCGGCGGCGCCGGTTTTCCGACGGGGCTCAAATGGAGCTTCATGCCGCGCGGGTTCCCGGGCCAGAAATACGTGGTGTGCAACTCGGATGAAGGTGAGCCGGGCACATTCAAGGACCGCGACATCATTCGCTACAACCCGCACATCCTGATCGAAGGGATGATCATCGCGGGCTACGCGATGGGAGTGCCGGTCGGATACAACTATATCCACGGCGAAATCTGGGCAGACTACGAGCGCTTCGAGGAAGCTCTCGATGAGGCGCGTGCAGCGGGTTTCCTTGGCAAGAATATCTTAGGCAGCGAATTTTCCTTCGAACTGCACGCGCATCACGGCTTCGGCGCCTACATCTGCGGCGAAGAGACCGCATTGCTCGAGTCATTGGAAGGCAAGAAGGGGCAGCCGCGCTTCAAGCCGCCGTTCCCCGCGAGCTATGGCCTGTATGGCAAGCCGACCACCATCAACAACACCGAGACATTCGCCGCCGTACCCTGGATCATCCGCAACGGCGGCGACAAATTCCTGGAGATAGGTAAACCCAACAACGGCGGTACCAAGATCTTCTCGGTTTCCGGGGACGTCGAGAAACCGGGCAACTACGAGGTGCCATTGGGCACGCCGTTTGCGAAACTGCTTGAACTTGCCGGCGGCATGCGCGGCGGCAAGCAGATCAAGGCGGTGATTCCCGGCGGCTCGTCGATGCCTGTCCTGACCGGCGAAGTCATGATGAACACCGACATGGACTACGACTCGATCGCCAAGGCCGGGTCGATGCTGGGTTCCGGCGCGGTGATTGTCATGGACGAGACACGCTGCATGGTCAAGTGCCTGCTGCGCCTGTCGTATTTCTATTTCGAGGAATCGTGCGGCCAGTGCACGCCTTGCCGCGAAGGGACCGGCTGGCTGTATCGCATGGTGCATCGCATCGAGCATGGCCAGGGCCGCATGGAAGATCTTGATTTGCTCAACTCGGTGGCCGACAACATCCAGGGCCGAACCATTTGCGCTTTGGGCGACGCTGCGGCCATGCCGGTGCGTGCCTTCGTCAAGACCTACCGAGACGAATTCGTCCACCATATCGAGCACGGGCGCTGTCTCGTGCCGGCCTACGTCTAGGGACCCGGACCCATGGTCGAGATCGAAGTCGATGGCAAGAAGGTAGAGGTGCGCGAAGGCAGCATGGTCATGGACGCGTGCAACAAGCTCGACGTCTACGTTCCGCACTTCTGCTATCACAAGAAGCTGTCGATCGCGGCCAATTGCCGCATGTGTCTGGTGCAGGTCGAGAAGGCGCCCAAGCCGTTGCCCGCCTGCGCGACCCCGGTTACGCAGGGCATGAAGGTCTGGACTGCCTCGGAGCAGGCCAAGAAGGCCCAGCAGGGAGTCATGGAGTTCCTGCTTATCAACCATCCGCTCGACTGCCCGATCTGCGACCAGGGCGGCGAGTGTCAGTTGCAGGACCTGGCGGTCGGCTACGGCGGCTCGGCGTCACGTTACAACGAAGAGAAGCGCGTCGTCTTCCACAAGAATGTCGGTCCGTTGATTTCGATGGAGGAGATGACGCGCTGCATCCATTGCACCCGCTGCGTGCGCTTCGGCCAGGAAGTCGCCGGCGTCATGGAACTGGGCATGCTTGGCCGCGGCGAGCATTCGGAGATCACTTCGTTCGTCGGCAAGACCGTCGATTCGGAGCTCTCGGGCAACATGATCGACATCTGCCCGGTAGGTGCCCTGACCAGCAAGCCGTTTCGCTACTCGGCGCGCACCTGGGAACTGTCGCGGCGCCGGAGCGTGAGTCCGCACGATTCCTTGGGCGCCAACCTGGTCATCCAGGTCAAGGGTGATCGCGTCATGCGCGTTGTGCCGCACGAGAACGAGGCGGTCAACGAATGCTGGATCAGCGATCGTGACCGCTTTTCCTACGAGGCACTCAATTCGCCCGAGCGTCTCACGGCACCGCTGCTGCGGCAGGGCGGTGAGTGGAAAGAGGTCGACTGGCCGACCGCATTGGAATTCGTCGCGAATGGCTTGAAGGAAATCGCCGCTGAGCATGGTCCGGCCGCGATCGGCACCCTGGTTTCTCCACACGCGACCCTCGAGGAAATGCACCTGGCGCAGAAGATCGCGCGCGGGCTGGGCAGCGCGAACATCGATTTTCGCTTGCGTCAAAGCGACGCCTCGACTGATCGCAGCGGGGGCACCGCGCCCTGGCTGGGTATGCCCCTGGCCGATCTGGACAGGCTTGATCGGGTCCTGGTGGTCGGCAGTTTCTTGCGCAAGGATCATCCTCTGATCGCCGCGCGCCTGCGTTCGATTGCGAAGAAGCAGGCGCGCGTGCACTCCATACACGCCTCGTCGAGCCGCGACTGGCTCATTAGCGTAGCAAGTGAAAGCGTGGTCGCGCCAAGTCGGCTTGTGGCCGAGCTGCGCTCTGTTCTGGCAGCTCTGCGTGGCAGCGATTCCACACCCGAGGCCGCCGCGATCGCCGCCAGCCTGGCCCAGGGGCGCGATGTCGCGTTGTTTGCCGGCAATCTGGCCGAACAGTCGCCTGCGGCCGGTGATATTCATCAGGTCATGCACGAGATCGTCGGGGTTCTGGCCTCCGCCAATACTGAAGCGCGGGTACGCCTGGGATTCTTCGGGGAAGCGGCGAACTCGGTCGGCGGCTACATCGCCCTGGCCACACCGGGCAAGGATGGCCTCTCGGCAATTCAAATGCTCGCCCAACCACGTCGGGCCTATCTGATAGTCGGTGCCGAGGTCGGACTGGACACGGCGAACGGCGCGCAGGCGGTGGCTGCGCTCAAGAAAGCCGACCTGAGCGTCGTTCTGACACCGTTTCGCCAGTCCCTCGACTGCGCGGATGTTCTCCTGCCGGTCGCGCCGTTTACCGAGACAGCTGGGACCTTCATCAACTGCGAGGGACGTGCGCAGAGCTTTAGCGGAGTGGTCAAGCCGCTCGGGCAAACCCGGCCCGCCTGGAAGGTGCTGCGGGTCCTGGGCAATCTGCTGGGATTGAAAGGGTTCGATTTCGATACGGCCGAGGCAGTACGCGCGGAGTGCCTGCCGGCCGACCTTGCGGGGCGACTGGATAATCACCCTTCGCCTGCCGGCACACAGCTTGCGCCGACTTCTTCCAGTGGCAAGGGTTTCGAGCGCATCGCCGATATACCGATCTATTCGGCCGACCCGCTGGTGCGCCGCGCCGGTTCGCTGGCCCAGTCCGCCGACGCCCGGCCTCCGCAAGCACGCCTGCACCCTGAAGATCTTGCTGCGCTCGGTGGCGGTGCTGCGATCGAAGTCGCGGGTGCGGAGGGCACTGGGCGCTTCACCGCAGTGGGGGACCCCGGTCTGCCACGCGGCTGCATTCGCCTGCCTGGCGCGCATGCGGACACCCTCGTCGCAGGCCCGCTGGCCGGTTCGCTTGAAGTCAGGCCGGTCTGATGGATACGCTCGCCTTCCAACTCCACCAATGGGGCGCCGCGCACGCAGGCGCAGCCTGGCCTTATCTCTTTACGCTGGTGAAGACGCTCATCCTGATCGTCTGCATTGTCGCCCCGCTGATGGGTGCGGTCGCCTATACAACGCTTTACGAGCGCAAGCTGATCGGCTGGATGCAGGTGCGTCTGGGCCCCAACGTGACCACCTTCTTCGGCATTCGCGCACTGGGCGGGTTGGCGCAGCCGATCGCCGACGGAATCAAGCTGCTGTTCAAGGAAGTCATCATTCCGGCGGGTGCAAACAAGCTGCTGTTTGTCCTGGCCCCCATCATGGTGATCATGCCGGCCATGGCGGCCTGGGCCGTGATGCCCTTCGGTCCTGACGTGGTCTTGTCGAACATCGATGCCGGCCTGCTCTTCATCATGGCGATCACATCCCTCGAGGTGTATGGGGTGATCCTGGCCGGCTGGGCATCAAACTCGAAGTACGCCTTTCTTGGCGCGCTGCGCGCCTCCGCCCAGATGGTGTCGTACGAGCTTGCGATGGGCTTTTCGCTGCTCATCGTGCTGCTGGTCGCGGGCAGTCTCAACATGACAGTCATCGTGCAGGGCCAGCAGCAGGGCATGTTCGCCGAGATGGGGTTGAACTTCCTGTCATGGAACTGGTTGCCGCTCCTGCCGGTATTCATCGTCTACATGGTCTCCGGGGTTGCCGAAACCAACCGGCATCCCTTCGATGTGGTCGAAGGCGAATCGGAGATCGTCGCCGGGCACATGGTCGAGTATTCGGGCATGGCCTTTGCGCTGTTCTTCATGGCCGAGTACGCCAACATGATCCTGATCTCGGGATTGGCGGCGATCTTCTTCCTGGGCGGCTGGGACGCACCCTGGGATTCGGTTGTCACAAACTGGATACCCGGCTGGGTGTGGCTGTTCGCCAAGATATTCGCCGGGATCACCTTCTTCATCTGGATCCGGGCCACATTCCCGCGTTATCGCTATGACCAGATCATGCGCCTGGGCTGGAAGGTCTTCATCCCGATCACGCTGGTCTGGCTCACGGTCGTCGCCATCTGGACCGTTTCGCCCTGGAACATCTGGAGCTAGAGCGCCATGTCTGCAGCCACCGCAGTCCGTGAATTTTTCGGCAGCCTGCTCCTGAAGGAGCTGGTCAAGGGCATGGCCCTGACCGGGCGCCACTTGTTTGAACGCAAGATCACCCTGCAGTTTCCCGAGGAAAAGACCCCGCAGTCGCCGCGCTTTCGCGGCCTGCATGCCCTGCGCCGCTATCCGAACGGCGAGGAACGTTGCATCGCCTGCAAGCTGTGCGAGGCAGTCTGCCCGGCAATGGCGATCACCATCGAGTCAGACGCGCGCGACGACGGCACGCGCCGCACGACCCGTTACGACATTGACCTCACCAAGTGCATCTTCTGTGGCTTTTGCGAGGAATCCTGCCCGGTCGATTCGATTGTCGAAACCCATATCCTCGAGTACCACGGCGAGAAGCGGGGTGACCTGTACTACACCAAAGAGATGCTCCTGGCAGTCGGTGACCGCTACGAGCAGGAAATCGCCGCCGCGCGTGGCAGCGACGCGCAGTATCGCTAGGCGTTCAGCCCATGTTCAAAGATCTGGTCTTCTATGCCTTCTCGCTGGTGCTGATCGTCGCGGCAACCGGCGTGATCACGGCACGCAACCCGGTCCACGCCGCGTTGCTGCTGGTGCTGTCGTTTTTCTCGGCTGCTGGTATCTGGGTGCTTCTCAAGGCCGAATTCCTGGCCATTTCGCTGGTGCTCGTCTACGTAGGCGCCGTGATGGTCCTCTTCCTGTTCGTGGTTATGATGCTCGATATCAACCTGGACCGCGTTCGCGAGGGGTTCTGGAAGAATTCGCGCCTGGGAGTGGTGGTAGGCGTGGTCATGCTGCTCGAAATGGCCTTCCTGCTCATGAGCCCGTCGTTCTCAGGTACTGCGCCGGTCAACCCGGCCTGGGCCCAACCTGGTTACAGCAATATCAAGGAACTGGGGCGCCTGATCTATACCGAGTACGCCTTCCCGCTCGAGCTTGCTGCCTTGATTCTTCTGGTGGCCATCGTCGCTGCAATCGCATTGACGTTGCGCGGGCGCAAGGATGCCAAGTCGCAGGATCCGGCCGCGCAGGTGCGGGTCAAGCGTTCGGACCGCCTGCGCATCATCAGCATGCCGCCAGAGCCAAGGGCTGCGGCCGGCAGCGACGGGGAGGGTGGCAAGACATGACGCAAACCAGCCTCCTGGTCCTTGGCGCGATCCTGTTCGCGATCAGCGCGGTCGGCATCTTTCTAAATCGCCGCAACCTGATCGTCCTCCTGATGGCCATCGAACTCATGCTCCTGGCCGTCAACATGAACTTTGTGACCTTCTCGCATTTCCTGGGCGACCCGGACGGTCAGATTTTTGTTTTCTTCATCCTCACCGTCGCGGCAGCCGAATCGGCCATCGGCCTTGCGATTCTGGTGGTGTTGTTCCGCAACCTGAACACTGTCGCGGTCGACGAACTCGACTCGCTGAAAGGCTGACAGGCAGATGAGCTTGACGCAGCTTCTGCTCGTGATCGCGCTGGCGCCGCTGGCCGGCGCCATCGTCGCCGGCCTTTTCGGCACCCGTTTTTTTGGCACGTTGGTGGGTCGTCGGGGCGCACACTGGGCGACCATCCTCGGGGTGCTGGCGTCGTTTGTTGGATCCGTGATGGTGGCCAGGGAGGCCTTTGCCGTCCCCGGCGCGCTCTTCAACCAGGCACTTTACGTGTGGACTGTCGCCGACGGCGTCAGTTTCGATATCGGTTTTCTCATCGACCGGCTTTCGGTGACGATGATGCTGGTGGTGACCTTCGTGTCTCTGATGGTGCACATCTACACCATTGGCTACATGGCCGAGGATCCCGGCTATCAGCGCTTTTTCGGCTATATCTCGCTTTTCACATTCGCGATGCTCATGCTGGTCATGAGCAACAACTTCCTGCAACTTTTCTTCGGCTGGGAGGCGGTGGGCCTGGTCAGCTACCTCCTGATCGGTTTCTGGTACACACGGCCCACGGCGATCTACGCGAATCTCAAGGCTTTCCTGGTCAACCGGGTCGGCGACTTCGGTTTCCTCTTGGGTATCGGCCTGGTGCTGGCTTACTTCGGAAGCATGAACTACGCCGAGGTTTTTTCGCACAAGGATCTGGGCGCGCTGTCCGGGACGACGGTGGATTTCCTGCCCGGCTCGCCGACGGTGCTGACCGCGATCTGTATCGCCTTGTTCATCGGCGCGATGGGCAAGAGCGCGCAGTTTCCGCTGCACGTATGGTTGCCCGACTCGATGGAAGGGCCGACGCCGATCTCGGCGCTGATTCACGCGGCGACCATGGTCACCGCGGGTATCTTCATGGTGGCGCGCATGTCGCCACTGTTCGAGCTGTCCCAGGCGGCGCTGTCATTCGTCATCGTGATCGGTGCGATCACCGCCCTCTTCATGGGATTTCTCGGCATCGTGCAGAACGACATCAAGCGGGTGGTCGCCTATTCGACCCTTTCGCAACTGGGCTACATGACCGTCGCGCTGGGCGCTTCGGCATACTCGGTGGCGATCTTTCATCTGATGACCCACGCGTTCTTCAAGGCCCTGCTGTTTCTTGGCGCGGGGTCGGTGATCATCGGCATGCACCATAACCAGGACATGCGCTACATGGGCGGCGCCTGGAAATACATGAAGATCACCTGGATCACCTCCCTGATCGGCTCGCTGGCCTTGATCGGGACACCGTTCTTTTCCGGGTTTTATTCCAAGGACAGCATCATTGAAGCGGTGCGCTTCGCCGACGTTCCGGGAGCCGGCTTCGCCTACGTCTGCGTCCTGGCCGGTGTTTTCGTGACGGCCTTCTATTCTTTCCGCATGTACTTCATGGTCTTCCACGGTAATGAGCGCTACGACCAGGTACCGCATGGAGAACATGACGACGAACACCATGGTC
Source organism: Burkholderiales bacterium (assembly GCA_046160545.1). Classification (GTDB taxonomy): domain Bacteria; phylum Pseudomonadota; class Gammaproteobacteria; order Burkholderiales; family JAEUOS01; genus JAEUOS01. Next base: position 31,613 of record JBJXGS010000235.1, on the reverse strand, counting down.
TGGCGCATGGTGAAAAACCGCACGAGGCACCGTGGGTGGTGTGGTTGCCGCTGGTGTTGCTGGCCGTGCCTTCGGTGGCGATCGGTTACCTGACCATCGGTCCGATGCTGCATGGCGATTTCTTCAAGGGAGTGATCGCGGTTTCCGACAACCACCCGGCGATGGCCAAACTGGGTGCGCTCTTTGTCGAACACGGACGTGCCGCCGGCATGGGCATGCATTCGCTGGTGACCGCGCCCCTGTGGCTGGCGGTTGCTGGCGTCGCGACCGCGTGGTTCCTCTACATAGCGCGGCCCGAGCTGCCGGCGATGATCCGGGCCCGCTTCTCGGCGATCTACACCCTGCTCGACAACAAGTACTACATGGACCGCTTCAATGACCTCGTCTTTGCCGCGGGCGCCCGAATGGCAGGCCGCGGCCTGTGGAAGGGCGGCGACGTGACCGTGATCGACGGCATCCTGATCAACGGCAGCACTCGCCTGATCGGCTGGGTCGCGCGCGCCACTCGACTTATCCAGACCGGCTACCTGTACCAGTACGCGTTCGTCATGATCATCGCGGTACTGTTTTCGCTCACCTTGTTCGGCTTTCCCGGCGGTGTGAAATGACCGGCATGCCCGCAAGCGCACCCATACTCAGCCTGGCGATCTGGGTACCCATCATCGCGGGACTGGTTGTTTTTGCCACCGGCAACGACCGCAACGCGCCGCTGGCCCGTACGCTCGCCTTGATCGGTGCTCTGGCCGGCCTGGCGGTCACGATACCGCTGCTCATCGATTTCAATGGCGCCAGCGCCCAGTTCCAGTTTGTCGAGCGCGTCAACTGGATCGAAAGGTTCCACATCCAGTACTACCTGGGTGTGGACGGCATTTCGATGCTGTTTGTCCCCCTCACCGCCTTCATCACCGTGCTGGTGGTGATCGCCGGGTGGGAGGTGATCGAAAGCCGGGTGGCACAGTACATGGGCGCTTTCCTGATCCTCTCGGGGCTCATGATCGGTGTTTTCTGCGCGCTCGACGGTGCGCTCTTTTATGTGTTCTTCGAGGCCACGCTGATCCCGATGTTCATCATCATCGGGGTGTGGGGAGGACAGAACCGCGTCTATGCCGCCTTCAAATTCTTCCTCTACACGCTGCTCGGTTCGCTTTTGACCCTGGTCGCGATCATCTATCTGTACCTGGAATCCGGCGGCAGCTTCGATATCACCGCCTGGCATTCGCTGCCGCTTTCTCTTGGCGCGCAGAAACTGCTGTTCCTGGCCTTCCTGGCAGCGTTTGCGGTCAAGGTGCCGATGTGGCCGGTGCACACTTGGTTGCCGGATGCCCACGTGCAGGCACCTACCGGCGGATCCGTGGTCCTGGCCGCGATCATGCTGAAACTGGGCGCCTACGGTTTCCTGCGTTTTTCGCTGCCGATCGCACCCGACGGCAGTCGTGAGCTGGCCGGTTTCATGATTGCCCTGTCGCTGATCGCGGTGGTCTACATCGGACTGGTCGCGCTGGTGCAGCAGGACATGAAGAAGCTGGTGGCGTACTCGTCGATCGCGCACATGGGTTTCGTCACCCTGGGCTTTTTCATGTTCCGCGACGGCACCCTGATCGGCATGGCGGTCGAAGGCGGCATCGTGCAGATGGTCTCGCACGGCTTCATCTCCGGCGCGATGTTCCTGTGCATCGGCGTTCTCTATGACCGCATGCATTCACGCGAGATTTCCGACTACGGCGGCGTGGTCAACACCATGCCGCGCTTCGCCGCCTTCGCGGTCCTGTTTGCGATGGCCAATAGCGGCCTGCCGGCAACGTCGGGCTTCGTCGGCGAGTTCCTGGTCATCCTGGGCGCAGTCAAGTTCAATTTCTGGGTGGCGTTCGCCGCTGCGACGACCCTGATCTTCGGTGCTGCCTATTCATTGTGGATGGTCAAGCGTGTCATCTTTGGCGCTGTTGCCAACGAGCGAGTCGCAGCTCTCACCGACCTCAACGCCCGCGAATTCACGGTCCTGGGGCTTTTGGCCGCAGCGGTGCTCTACATGGGCATCCATCCCAAGCCCTTTACCGACGTGATGCATGGCTCAGTCGAACAACTGGCCCGGCATGTGGCCAAGAGCAAGCTCTGAGGCCCCATCATGAATAGCATGATTGCCGCTTATCCAGAGATCATCATCGCCCTGACCATCGCTGTGGTGATGATGGTCGATCTGTGGCTGCCGCGCGAGCGGCGCGTGATTTTGCAATGGATCTGTCTGATCGGCATGGCCCTGGCAGCTTCGGTGACGCTGGCGTTATTGTCGGATGGCACGCGGGCCCACGCTTTCTCGGGCATGTTCATCGGCGATCCGCTTGCCCATCTGCTCAAGCTTTGCGCCTATGCCGCCGTGGCTGCCTCGCTGGTCTACGCGCGGCGCTACATGGAAGAGCGTGGCCTGTTCAGCGGCGAGTACTTGATCCTCGCCATGTTCGCGCTCCTGGGCATGATGGTCATGATCTCGGCCGCGCACTTCCTCACGCTTTATCTCGGCCTGGAGATGCTCTCCCTGTCGCTGTACGCGATGGTCGCGCTCAACCGTGACTCGGCGATTTCGACAGAGGCAGCCATCAAGTATTTCGTCCTCGGGGCGCTGGCGTCCGGACTGCTGCTGTACGGGATTTCGATGGTCTACGGTGGCAGCGGTCATCTCGAGTTTGTCTCGGTGGCGCGTGAACTGGCGCCTGGCGGCGGCGCGCGACGCGCGATGGTGCTCTTCGGCCTGGTGTTCGTCGTCGCCGGCTTGGCCTTCAAGCTTGGCGTTGTGCCGTTTCACATGTGGGTTCCCGACGTGTATCACGGGGCGCCGACGGCGATCACGCTCATGATCGGTGCCGCCCCTAAGCTGGCCGCTTTCGCGATCTCGATTCGCATGCTGGCAGTCGCTCTGGGCGCGCTGGCCACGCAGTGGCAGGACATGCTGGTGATACTCGCAGTGCTTTCGATGGCGATCGGCAACCTCGCCGCAATCGCGCAATCCAACCTGAAGCGCATGCTGGCCTACTCGACCATTTCGCACATGGGCTTCATGCTCTTAGGCCTGGCTTCCGGTGTCGTGCAGGGCAATCGCCTCAACGCCGTCGATGCCTATGGATCGTCGCTGTTCTACATCATTACCTATGTCCTGACGACATTGGCCGCCTTCGGCATGATCCTCCTGATGGCGCGGCGCGGATTCGAGGCCGAGGAACTCGACGACTTCCGCGGCTTGAATGCCCGCAACCCCTGGTTTGCATGGATGATGCTCCTGACCATGTTTTCCTTGGCCGGCATCCCGCCGCTGGTCGGTTTCTACGCCAAGCTTTCGGTCCTGCAGGCGGCGGTGGCGGCGGACATGCTCTGGCTCGCGATTGTTGCAGTCCTGTTTTCACTCATCGGAGCCTTCTACTACCTGCGTGTTGTCAAGCTGATGTTCTTCGACGAGCCGCGCGATTCCGCGGCCATTACGGCCGGCGCAGACACACGCTTGCTGCTTTCGGTGAACGCGCTGGCGATCCTGCTGCTGGGACTTCTGCCGGGTTCCCTCATGACGCTGTGCATGAACGCGATGCGCGGTTCGCTGTGACCTCTGCTATTGGCTTCTGATTGGACGCATCCAGCGCTTCGATTGCGCTCCTGATCGCCGCGGCCCTGATCGGAGCGAACCTGCCGTTCCTGATCGAGCGCATCTTTTTCCTGGTGCCTCTGCACGGCGCACGCAAGGCCTTTGGCTGGCGCTTGCTTGAGTGGTTTTGCATGTACCTGGTGGTGGGCCTTCTGGCCCGCGCGATCGAGGGTACGACCAGCCCAGTCTATGCGCAGCGCTGGGAGTTCTACGCGATCACAATCTGCCTGTTCCTGGTGCTCGCCTACCCCGGATTCGTCTACCGCTACCTTTGGCGGCACCGATGAGCAAGCTGGCCGAAACCACCATCGCCTCCGAGTCGGTATTCACCGGCGCCCTGGTTCACTTGAAGCGTGACCGGGTGCGCCTGCCCGATGGCGGCGAGGCGGTTCGCGAGTACGTCGATCATCCGGGCGCGGTCATGATCATTCCACTCCTGGCCGACGGGCGGGTAGTCATGGAGCGGCAGTTCCGCTACCCGCATCGCCGCGAGTTCATCGAGTTTCCCGCCGGCAAGATTGACGCAGGCGAGGCGCCGCTCGAGACCGCGCGGCGCGAACTGCTGGAGGAGACCGGCTATCAGGCCGAGGAATGGTTGCACCTCGGCAGCCTGGATCCACTGCTCTCGTATTCCAACGAACGCATAGAAGTGTTTCGCGCGCGTCGCATGACCGAAGGTGCGGCAAAGCTCGATCGCGGCGAGTTCCTTGAAGTGTTTCCCGCGAACCTTGTGGAGGCTCTGCAATGGGTGCGCGATGGTCGAATCACCGACGCCAAGACCATGGTGGGCCTGTTCTGGCTGGAGAAACTGCAGCGCGGCGAGTGGAAGTGACACGCCAGGCTCAATTGCCCAGTGTGAAATAAAAGGTCGCACCCTCGCCGGGGCGGCCTTCCGCGCGGATCGTGCCGCCATGGCGCGAAACGATGCGCTTGGCGGTGGCCAGCCCGATTCCGATGCCCTCGAATTCGTCAGCGCGGTGCAGGCGCTGAAATACCTCGAACAACCGCCCCGCGTGCTGCGGATCGAAGCCGGCGCCGTTGTCGGCGACGAAAAACTCCCCGGAGTTGTTGCACCCGAAACGGACCTGTGGCGCCGCGGTATGCGCAGAGTACTTGCATGCGTTGCCAATCAAGTTGGCTAGCAGGCTGCGCAGCATTTGCGGGTCTCCACGCGCAAGCAGCCCCGGCACGATATCGGCGGTGAAGCGCAAGGCCGGCGTGATGTCGCGTATTTCGGCGCATACCGATTGCGCGAGTGCGGACAGGTCGACTTCGACGGCATGCAAGTCGCCTCGAGAAAGCCGTGACAATTCCAGCAAGCCGTCGACCTGCCCGGCCATGCGGCTGGCGGCGGAGCGCATCATGTCAAGCATATGGCGGCCGTCGGCATCGATTTGGGCGGAGTGGTCTTCCTTGAGCAGTGTCGCGAAACCGACGATGGCGCGCAACGGGGCGCGCAGATCGTGCGACACGGTATAGCTGAACGCCTCGAGTTCCTCGTTGGCACGCTGCAGCGCCGAGGTGCGCCGCATTACGCGTGCCTCGAGTTGGCTGTTGGCTTCCAGAATGCGCGCTTCATCGCGACGCCTCCGTGTCACATCGCGCACCGAGAGAATCCACGCCTGTCGTCCCAGGTAGTCGATGCGCATCGTGCTGTGCAATTCACCGGTGAAGTAGCGGCCGTCCTTGCGCCGGTAGGTCACCTCGATGCCGTCTGCGAAGCCGTCGAGGGGCGCAACCGCGGCGGCGATAGTCTGGCGATCGTTCTCATTCTCAAGCAGCCGCAGTTCGGCTGATGTGCGTCCGACCGCTTCGTCGCGGGTGTAGCCGAACATGCGCGACCATGCGGGATTGACATCGAGATGGCGGCGCGAATCGCACTCGATTACCGCGACGACGTCGGGGATCGCCTCGAGGATGGTCGAAAGCCTGCTGCGTTCGTCCTCGATCAAGCGCGAGCGTTGCCTGTCTGCAGTGACATCGTTGAACACAGCGAACCAGCCGTCCGAGGCACCGTTGGCATCAGTCTTGGGAATAAGCGTCCCGGCGAGGGTCTGGCCGGGAAGACGCTCGTAGCTGCGCTCAAAGCGCACGATCTCGCCGCGCTGGACGCGCTCGTAGTAGTCGCGCGACCGCTCCTGGAAACCCGGGATATAGGCGCTCAGGTGCAGACCGATCAGGTCTGCAGGCTCGCGGCTATAGAGCGCAGCGTAGCTGCGGTTGCAGGCCTGGCAGACATGGTTGCGGTCAATGCTTGCCACCGCGACCGGAACGCTGTCGATGAGAGCCAACATTTCCTGTTCTCGTACGGCGAGCTGCGCTTGCGCCGAGCGTAGCGACGTCAGGTCGACGAACGTCGCAAGCAACAGTTCTTGATCGCCGATGGCGATCGATTCCAGCGAGGCCATTACTTCAGCCACGCTGCCATCTTTCTTGCGGTAGCTGCCAGTTGCGTTGCGCACGGATTCGCCGACGGCAACCCTACTGAACAAGGCATCGCGCTGGCGGCGGTCGAGTATGGTGCCGGTTTCATCGATCGGTCGGCCGGTGACATCCTCACGGCTGTGGCCGGTGAATTCAGTCCAGGCCTGGTTGACATCGACGTAGCGTCCCGCCGCCATGTCGATGATCACCGTCGGAGCCGGTGACGACGTGAACACCCGGGCGAAGCGCTCGTTGGACAGGGAAAGCGCGGTCTCCATTGCGTGACGGGCTGTCGCGTCTTCAAGCATCGACAAAACGAAGTCCCGGCTGCCCTGGGTTACGCGCACCGCGTGCGAACGGATCCAGCGGTCAATGCCATCGGCACCCTTGAGCGGATATTCGACGATGGCGAGACCGCGGCTTCCGAGGCTTGCTATCAGGAGCCGGCGGCGCTCTTCCGGGTCACGCCAGAAACCCAGTTCGGCCCCGGTCTTGCCAAGGTAGTCAGCCGGGTCTCCCGTCACCCCGTACATCGCCAGCGCAGCGTGGTTTATCTGGGCGATACAACCGTCCTCGAGCCCGGTGGCGACTATGCCAACCGGCGCATTGTTGACAAGGAGTCCGAGCCAGAGTCGCGACTCGTCGGCCAGCATTGACAAGCGTTTATCCTCGGTGACATCGCGAACCACCAGCAGCAATACCTGTGTGGAACCAAGGACGCCCAAGGCAGCCGAGACGACGGCATCGAAAATGCGGCCGTCACGGGCGCGAAAACACATTGGCCGGCCGCGCACGGAACCCTGTCGATTCAGTTCGTCGAGCAAGGCCGTGCGGTCAGCGACATCTGGCCAGATGCCCAGCTCGAACGAGGTCCTGCCGATGGTTTCCTCGCGCGTATAGCCGAGTACTTCGGTCCAGGCCTGGTTGACCTCGATATACCGGCCGGTCGAGATATCGGTGACCGTAAGCACTTCCGGCAACAGTTGCAGGATGGAACCGGAGAGCTCCTGCGAAAGGGCGGAAGGGACGTGAACCATGAGATCGTCGCGGCTGACAGAAGAGAGAATAGCAGGGGTCGGCTGCGAAGGCGGCTAGAATCCGCGCTCCATGGTCCCGGGCGCGCCGCATGTCCTTTGAGTGGTTTGTCGCCGCCCGCTACCTGCGCTCGCGCAAGGGCGCGCACGGCTCGGCCGGCGGCTTCCTGTCCTTCATCTCGTTCGCGTCCATTGCCGGCATCGCCCTGGGCGTCTGGGCCTTGATCGTGGTGCTGTCGGTCATGAACGGCTTCCAGAAGGAGGTCCGTGACCGCATGCTGGCGGTGGTCGCGCATATCGAGGTGTTCGGCGCCGCGGGCAGTGTGCCGGCATGGGAGCAGCTTCTGCAGCAGGCGCGCCGTCACCCGCGGGTGGTCGCCGGTGCCCCCTACGTACTGGCCCAGGCCATGCTCACTAATGCCGAGGTGGTGCGTGGTGCGGTGATTCGCGGCATCCTGCCGGGGCCCGAGGCATCGGTTGCCGCACTGACGCTGCGCAGCGGCCGGCTGGAAGCGCTGCGACCGGGCGAATTCAATATCCTGCTTGGGGCGGAACTGGCGCGTGCGCTCGGGGTGCAGCTCGGCGATCGCGTCACGCTGATCGCCCCGCAGGGCAACGTCACGCCGGCGGGGGTGATCCCGCGGCTCAAGCAGTTCACGGTGGCCGGGGTGTTCGACTCCGGGCACTTCGAATATGACTCGGCGCTGGCGCTTGTCGCGATGGAGGACGCGCAGCGACTGTTTCGCCAGGAGGGCGCAACTGGCATACGCCTCAAGGTGGACGACCTGCACGACGCGCCGGTCATCGCGCGCGAACTGACGCGCATCGTTGAAGGCGACGTGCTGATTCGCGACTGGGGGCGCATCAATCGCAACTGGTTTGCCGCAGTGCAGGTCGAGAAGCGCATGATGTTCATCATCCTGACCCTGATCGTCGCCGTGGCGGCGTTCAATCTGGTCGCGTCACTGGTCATGACGGTCACCGACAAGCGTGCCGATATCGCGATCCTGCGCACCCTGGGTGCCTCGCCTGCGACCATTCTTGCCATCTTTGTCATCCAGGGAGCCCTGTCCGGCGCCATGGGTACGGCAGCGGGTGCCGTTGCGGGAATCGTCACGGCGCTCAATCTCGACGTGTGGGTGCCGGCGATAGAACGCGCCTTCGGCATCCAGTTCCTCGCCAAGGACATCTACTTCATCAACACCCTGCCGTCCGACCCACGCCTGGCCGACATGGGGTCAGTAGTGGGGGTGGCACTGATTCTGTCGCTGGTCGCGACCCTCTATCCGAGCTGGCGGGCCGCGCGCATGCGTCCGGTGGAAGCGCTGCGCCATGAGTGAAGTGATCGTTGAGGCACGCGCCCTGGCACGCAGTTATCGCGAGGGCGCTGCAGCGGTAGAGGTACTGCACGGCATCGATATTTCGGTCAGTGCCGGTGAATCCGTGGCCATCGTAGGCGCGTCCGGCTCCGGCAAGAGCACGCTCCTGCATCTCCTGGGCGGGCTCGACGCGCCCACGGCTGGCAAGGTCCTGGTCCTGGGAGAGGACCTGGCACACATGGATGAGGCCGCGCGCGGCCGTATGCGCAATCGCACCATGGGCTTCATTTACCAGTTTCATCACCTGCTGCCCGAATTCACGGCCCAGGAAAACACCGCTATGCCGCTTTTCATTCGTCGCAGCGAGCGCGGACCGGCCCTTGCGGCCGCGGCGCAGGCGCTGGCGGCGGTGGGACTGTCGCATCGCCTCGACCACGTTCCGGGCGAACTCTCCGGCGGTGAGCGCCAGCGCGTGGCGCTGGCGCGCGCACTGGTGACGCAGCCGCGCTGCATTCTGGCCGATGAGCCTACCGGCAACCTGGACCGCGCCAGTGCCTCGTCAGTCTTCGATCTGATGCTGGATGTCAAGCGCGCCGCCGGGGCGGCCCTGGTGGTCGTCACCCACGACCAGGAACTCGCCGCGCGCCTGGACCGGCGCATGGAATTGCGCGGGGGCCGCCTGGCCGCGGCGTGAGCGCAGCGCTATCGACTACACGCGCAGCGCCGGATGGTCCGGCGCGACTTCGGCGATGACCGAGGAAATCAGCCGGCGGGCGATCGACAGGCGGTGCGGCAATTGTGGCAAGGCATCCAGGCCAAACCACTGTGCGTCCTCGATTTCGCCTTCCTCGGGGACGATCTCGCCGCTCTCGTAATCCGCCACGTACGCGATCATGAGCGAATTCGGGAAGGGCCAGCCCTGGCTTGCGAAGTAACGCATGTTGCCGACGCTGACGCCGACTTCCTCGAAGGCCTCGCGACGGATGCACTCCTCAATGGACTCCGAAGGCTCGACGAACCCGGCCAAGGCGCTGTACATGCCGCGCGCAAAGCGAGCCGAACGTGCCAGAAGCAATTCGCGGCCGCGCGGCCCATCGCGCTTGATCGCGACCATCATGGCCGGCGATACCTTCGGATAGTAGGTTTCGCCGCAGGCCGGACAGCGGCGCGAGCGCCCGCCCTCGTGGATTTCCGTTGGCGTCGCGCAAACGCCGCAATGGCGGTGGGTGCGATCGAATTCGAGCATCTGCACACCGCGTCCGGCGATTGCCAGGAGGTCGTCCGGCAAGCGATTGAAAAGTGTACGCATGTTCTCGAAGGCGTGGTCAGCCGGTGCCCGACCATCGCGCGCGCGGGCGGCCCAACAGGGCGTATCGCCGAGCATGCCTACGAACCGCGCAGCACCCGTGTCGGCGATGGCTGCGGTCGCATCTGCCGGCATAGGCAGCATCGGCGGGTCGTGCGCGTTGTAGACCAGCAGGTTGCTGCGCTGAAACACGAACCACAGCCCATCGCTCGAAGCGTGCTCCGGGGCGGTCCAGAGGGGGTTGAATCGGGTGGGGAGGATCATCGGGGCGCAGTAAAAAGCGCGCCACCCATTCAGCCGCGCTGCAACCAGCGGCCGTCGGCGGCGGCGCGCAACAGTTGGGAGAATTTTATCAGGCCACGATCGGCAGCCCGGGCGAAGGCGATCTGTGCAAGCTGCGCGGTTGCCAGCGCATCGCCCAGGGCCGAATGGCGCAACGGCGGATCGATATCGAAATGCAACAGCCATTCATCCAGATTCGTGGCACGACATTCCTCGAAGAGCTGCGGCAGGAGCGGCGTCAAGTCCAACCAGGGAATCCGCCAGCGCAATGCCAGCGTCGCGTCCATGGCGCGCTCCATGAATCGCGCGTCGAAGGGCGCGTGATAGGCGACCATCGGTGCGCGGCCGGTCCAGGCAAGCAGCCGCGGCAGGACGCTGGCGGAATCCTCGCCGTCGAGTTGGGCTGCAGCCCCCAGGCCATGTACCATTATGTTGGCATCCTCGCTCGCTTCGCTCTGGCGCAGAGTCGCGTCGAAGGCATCGCAAAAATCCAGCGCACCGCCGACCAGTGCGACTGCGCCGATGGACAACAGGCGATCACCGTATGGGTCGAGCCCGCTGGTTTCGGTGTCGATGACCACGCAACGTAGTTGTAGCGCCGGCGCGTTGAGGTCGGGTTCCGGCAGGGAGCGCCATTGCGCGATCGCCGCGCGCAGGTCGGGTGCCAGCCGCCGCTCACGCCACGCGCGCCACGGATTCACAGCGTGTAGTCCACTCGCAGCCGGTCCTGCAGCTTGCGCGCCTGGCGGAACGCCTCCTTCAGGATGCGTCTGTCCAGGTCATTGAGGCCGCCGATGTCGATGTGATTCGCGACCAGCGGGTCGGCGACGCCGCGTAGCTGCCTGCTTATGCGCAGACCCTGGATGAACTGGAAAGCCTGGATGGCGGCCTCGGCTAACGGAATGTCACCGGCCCGCGCCGCCCACAAACGCAGACGCTGGATGGTAGCGGTCGCCGGCAGGCCCTGCGCCAGTGCGAGGACCCGGGCCGCATCGATGATCGGCCGCGCACCCTGCGCCTTGAGGTCGATGCTGGCATGTTCAACCAGTGCGGCAAACAAGCCGCCTGGCGGCGTGGTGGCCAGCGCGTTGGCGGCCAGCGCGCGCAGAAAGGGCTGGCGCCGCGGTGCTTCTTCAGCCAGCCAGGTCGACAGGCTGTCGGCCAGTTCGGTGCGGCCGGCCAATGGGCGCAGGTCGAAGAAGATCGCTCCACCCAAAAGGGCTTGCGGCGTCGGGTTGCGCAGCCAGTCGCCGAAGCGAGTGCGCCACTCATTCTCTGACAGGCACCACTGCGGATTGCCGGCCATGATCTCGCCCTTGCACAGGGGAAAGCCAAGCTCGGCCAGGAAGCCGTTGACACAGCGCGCTACCGGCAGCAGGCGTTGGCGCAATCCATCCGCCGCTGCGGCGTCGTTGCGGGCATCCGCTGCGCGGAAGATGATCGCGTTGTCCTGATCGGTAGCGACCGTCTGCTCACGCCTGCCTTCGCTGCCGAGGGCGATCCAGCACCAGTCAATGCCGGTGAGGTCGAACTCGCGCCCGACCAATTCGACCGCTCGCTCCACCAGGCTGTCGTTCAGGGCCACGATCAGTTGCGTCAGCTGCTCGGTGCTCACACCTTGCGCCTGCATGTTGACCGCCAGCTTGCGTACCGCATCGGCAGAGGCGACCAGGGCGTCGCGATCGCCGGCGCTGCGAATCGCGCGCGCCACGTCGCGCATGCCCACCCGCTGCAGCGCGAACAGGTCGCGCTCCGACACCATGCCTATGACCGGGGCCTGCGCTCCTTCGCCGCGTGTCACCGGGATGTGGCGAATGCCGCGCGAGGCCATGGACATCGCCGCATCGAAGGCGGTGGCTGTTTCGGGCAGGGTCAGAGGATCGGCCGTCATGACCTGCGAAATCGGTGCATCCAGCGGCGTCTTGTCGAGCACGACCCGGCGCAGCAGGTCACGCTCGGTGAAGATTCCCTGGGCACAGTGACTCTCGTCGGTCACCAGGATCGCGCCGATGCGCTCGCGTTCCATGGTCGCGAGAGCGTCGGCCAGGGGGGTGTGCGGTGTGCAGGTGACCGGCGTGCGTCTGGCCAGACTGCCGAGCAGGCTGGTCAAGCCCTGGCGCGCCTGCGCTTCCTCGAGCGCCGCGGCCCGGCTCTGGGATTGCGACACTTCGAGCAGGTGCGCCAGCCGGCGCGTGCAAAACAGGCGGAATGGTTCGCTTGCTGCAAAGAGCCGTTCGAACACTGCCTTCTCGAACTCGAGGCAGAAGGTATCCCCGCGGGCGCGGTAGTCGCTGCTGCTGGCGCGCGCGCCGATCAGGGCACCAAGCGGAAAACACTCGCCGGGACCCAATGCGACCAGGTCGGACCCGGCGCTGCTTCGCAGGCCGTGCACTTCGCCGCGCTGGATCACGAAAAAGCGCGTGCATGGGCCATCGGCAGGACCGATCACGCTGGCACCGTCGCGGTAGTAGCGCAGCCGCGCGGTCCCGGCGAGTATGGCCAGGTGCGCCCGATCCATGCGGTCAAACGGTGCGTGGCGCGCGAAGAAATCGATCAGCGCGCGTTCGATCATCGGGGGAGGGGATGCGGTGGCCATGTTGCCCAATGGTAGCGGCGCCGCGCCGCGCGTTTCTTGCGCCGTGTCAAGTCACCAGTAGGTGACGATCATCTTGGTGGCCAGTAGGTACAGCGAGCAGGCGAAGATCCGCCGCAGCACCGGCACCGGCAGGCGCTGGGCGGCGCGCGCGCCCATCGGCGCGGTGATGACGCTGGTGGAGACCAGGGCCGCCAGCGCCGGCAGGACGACAAAGCCCATCGAGTAGGCCGGCAGCCCGGCAACACCCCAGCCCGCCGCGACATAGCCCACGGTGCCGACCAGCGCTACCGGCAGCCCCAGCGCGGCCGCCGTGGCGATCGCGGTTCGCACCGGCACCCCGCACCAGGCCATGAACGGCATCGACAGGAACGAACCACCAGCCGACACCAGGCCGGAGATGATGCCGATAACAAATCCGACGCCGAACACCGGCAGTCGCCCGGGCAACGTGCGCGAGGCGTCCGGCTTGCGGCCGATGAGGATTTGTGTCGCCCCGGCGTAGACGATGAGGGCGAATGCGATCGCCAAGGCACGCTGGGGCAGGAACCCGGCGGCGAAGCTTGCGGCCAGCGTGCCGGCCACCATGCCGGGTGCCATGCGCCGCACCACGTTCCAGTCGACAGTCCCGAGGCGATGGTGCTCGCGCACCGATGCGCCAGACGTGAATAGGATCGAGGCCATCGCGGTACCCAGCGCCAGGTGAACGATGTTATCCGGCGCTGCTCCCTGGGCCAGCAGCAGGGCTGCCAGGATCGGCACCAATGTCATTCCGCCGCCGATGCCCAGCAGTCCGGCCAGAAATCCAACCAACGCCCCGGCGAGCGCGTAGCCCGCGAGCCAGATCACTTGCGCAGCTTGAGCAGGCGCTTGATGAAGGACCACTCGCCGGCGGTCACCGGGGTGATCGACAACCGGTTGCCGCGCCGCAGAACAATCATGTCCGCCAGTTGCGGGTGGTTGCGCAATTCATCCAGGGAGATCAGGCGGGTGCGTGCGGCAAAACGCACGTCAACGTTCTGCCAGCGCGGTGCTTCCTTGCTCGACTTGGGGTCGTGGTACTTGCTCTTGGGGTCGAATTGCGTGGCGTCGGGATAGGCGGCGCGCGCGATCGTGCACAGCCCTGCAATGCCAGGTTCGGGGCAGGAGGAGTGGTAGAAGAAAGCCTCATCGCCGACGCGCATGTCATCGCGCATGTAGTTGCGCGCCTGGTAGTTGCGAACGCCGAACCATGGGACGGTCTGCTTGGGTGCAGCGGCGAGGTCGTCGATCGACACCTCGTCCGGTTCGGACTTCATCAGCCAGTAAGCCATGATCTTGTCACGCCAGGGCGGCGCCTGCGTAAAAAAGGCACGGGCGGTTAAGGCCGCCCGTGCCGCGATTCAGGTTCCCCGCGAATGCGGCCAGACCCTCATCCTGAACCGGTGGTCCAGGTTGGCTGCCTCATGAAGATCGCATCAGGGTCTTAAGCGTTCCGCCAGGGAGCTTGCGCTATGGCGGGCGATGAGACACACAACAGCAATCGATTCGAAGACAGCCGAGCTTTTCAGCTTATTGGTTCAAGGAATTTAAGGCCTCAACCAGCACCGCAGGGAATCCGTTCAAGTCAGAGCGTCGAAACATCTGTGCCGCTCTGGCTTGAACCGACTCGCTTGAGGGCGAATCACCTAGAACAGCTTCTCCTGACTGGCGATTGCCTCGTCGATGACGCTGTTCATCGAACTCATTCTACGCTTGTACTCGCCAAGGTCAAAGCCGGCACCGGTCTTGGCAGCCAGAAGTTCATGGGCGATGTTGAGGGCAGCCATGACAGCGATGCGGTCCACGCCGGCAATCTTGCCTGCGGCCTTGATGTCGCGCATCTTCTGGTCGAGATAGGCGACCGCTGCCATCAGGCTGTCGCGTTCGTCGTCAGGACAGGCAACACGATATTGCCGGTCAAGGATGTTGACGTCGATATTCTTGACTGTGGACTTGGTCGCAGCCATCGCGCGTGGTCGGCGAATCAGGGAAGGTGCAGTATAAGGCGCGCGGTGGAAAGCCGGTCTGCTCAGGCGGCTGGGTCGGCGGGAAGGCGCGACAGCAATCCCTCAAGTCGCTCGCGAGCCGCAAGCACCTTCTCATTCAGTCGTTGGTTGTCGGCTTCGAGTTGCATGCCGCGCTGGCGCAGGTCGCGGTTTTCCTCGCGCGCGCGCTGGAACAGCGCAGCCAGCTGCGCAACCTTCTGCTCCAAGGCTTCAAGCTCGGTCATGTCCAAATGGTGGGCGAAAAATCATGTCGCGTCAAGCACCTGGGGGTGGAATTGAATGTGAAATCAAGCACTGCTCGCCGTTTCGGCGGGTTATAGTCCGAAACGTAGTGCCTGCGCACCGCAAGATTGTCGCCACCCAGCACGAATTGCCAATCTCGTTGGTTTGCAATGGGAAGGCGTCGAACCGCGGGCGCTTTGGCGGTCGGGAGATCAACATGCTTTCTGATTTTCGGGTTTGCGCGCCGTTCGAATCGGCGCAGTTGGGTTGTTAGGATTCCATGCAGCGCGCCGCGACAATCTGGTTTATCGGTCTGACACTGGCTTTCGGCGCTTTCCTGCACGCTCTCGCCACGGGCAGCGTTGCGATCCCCGCAGGGGAAGTCGTTCGCGTAGTCGCCGGCGGTGGAGCGTCGGCGGAGTCCGCACAGGTTGTACTTGAATTGCGCCTGCCGCGCGCACTGGCTGCGTTTGCGGTCGGCGGGCTCCTGGCGTTGGCGGGCGCTCTCATGCAGACCCTGATGCGCAATGCGCTGGCTGATCCCTACCTTCTGGGATTGTCCGGTGGAGCCGCGGCCGGAGCCCTCGGTGCCATGATCCTTGGCGCATCGATGCTGGCGCTGCACCTGAGTGCGGCCGGTGGCGCGCTCCTCACTTCCGCGTTGGTCCTGTGGTTGGCACGACGCGATTTCTCCGCCGAGATCGAGCCCGGCGCGGCGCAGCGACTGCTGTTGTCGGGGGTGGCCATCGCCGCCCTTGCCGGTGCGGTGGTCGTGCTCATTCTGTCGGTGGCACCCGAAGCCCAGGTGCGCGGCATGCTCTTTTGGCTCATAGGCGACCTTGCAGGGGCAGCCGACTGGCGCCCGGCCTGGATCGCGGTGTGTGCGGCGCTTGCGCTGGTGATGCCGCATGCGCGTGGCCTGAACGTACTCTCGCGCGGTGATTTGACCGCCGAGTCATTGGGGGTGGATGCGCGGCGACTACGGTTACTGGCTTTCCTCATCGCCTCGATCATCACCGCGGTCGCGGTTGCGACCGCGGGAACGATCGGCTTTGTCGGGCTCATCGCACCGCATCTGGTACGGCTTGCAGTGGGTGCGGACCATCGCGTCCTGCTGCCAGCAGCCGCGCTGGCCGGCGGATCGCTTCTGCTCATCGCCGACACCCTGGCGCGCAGCCTCGCGGCACCGACGCAATTGCCGACCGGCGCCCTGACGGCGCTGATCGGCGTGCCGGTGTTCCTGGCGATCCTCTGGAGGCAGGGCCGTGGCCGCTGAGGTGCCTCTTTTCAGTGCGCGCGGCATGCGCCTGGCTGTCGGTTCGCGCTTGCTGATCCAGACCCTGGACTGGGAGGTACGGGCTGGCGAGTTCTGGTGCCTGCTGGGCCCCAACGGCGCGGGCAAGACGACCCTGCTCAAGCACGCCGCTGCGGTGAGCGCACCCGGGTCCTGTCAGGGCGCACTGGCATGGCAGGAACGCGGGCGCGGCGCGTGGACACGCGACGGGTTGGCCTTGTTGCGTGCTTACCTGCCGCAGCACACGGCCGATGCCTTCGATTCAAGCGTGCTTGACGCGGTATTGCTGGGGCGCCATCCCCACATGGGACGCTGGCAGTGGGAATCCCGCAACGACGGTGCAATCGCCCTCAATTGCCTGGAACAAGTCGACATGGCGGCGCTGGCGCGACGCAGTGTGCGCACCCTGTCGGCCGGCGAGCGGCAGCGCGTCGCTATTGCGGCCCTGCTGGCGCAGGAGGCACGCCTCTACCTGTTCGACGAACCGCTGTCGCACCAGGACCTGCCGCACCAGTCCGCACTGGCGCGCCTGTTCGTGAAACTGGCCGCAGATGGCCAAGCCGTCGTCGCCGCGATTCATGACCTCAACATCGCCGTGCGTTACGCGAGCCATGCGTTGCTGCTCGACGGTCGCGGCGGTGCATACGCCGGCCCGGTGGACGCCGTCGTCAACGCGGAACGCCTGTCCGACGCCTTCGGCGCGCAGTTGGTCGAGGTCGACCTGGCAGGGCGGCGCGGCTTCATTGCCGCATAAGGGTGTGCGCTGTTTCAGGCGCGGGCCGCGCTGATCGCCGCGCACAGGCGCTCCATGCCGTCGAGCACGCGCGGGGTGGGGCGGGTGAGCAGATCCGAGGGAATGGTCAGCATGGCGCCACGTCGCACTGCCGTGACATGCGGCCAGCGCCGCCACGCCGCTATCCACGCCCCCTCGTCCGCAGGTGGCAGGGCAACGATGAATTCCGGGTCCGCGGCGAGGATTGCTTCGAGGGTAACCACCGGGGCCACGGTACGCAGGTGACCGAACACGTTGGTCCCGCCGCAGGCGCGCAGGGCGTCGCTGACGAGATGACCTTCGTTGACGGTCATGAGCGGCTTGTCCCAGATCTGCACCAGGGTGCGCAGTGGCCGGGCGCCCGGCGCTGGCGTGGGCAGGCTGGCAAGGCGCTGACGAAACGCATGCGCGACAGCATTGGCTTGCTGCTCGCTGCCGGCCAGTCGGCCGATGGCTTCCAGTGTTGCGGCGATGTCCTTGAGGCTGCGCGGATTCGAGAGGAAGACCGGGATGCCCAGTCCGCGCAGCGCGGACAACGAGCGTTCCGCCGCGCCGTGAGGCCAGGCCAGGAGCAGGTCCGGGCGCATCCGCGCGATTCGCTCCACGTCCAGGCGCGCGCTATCACCGACGCGTGGCAGGGCGCGGGCGGCAGCCGGATAATCACTGAATTCGACAGCCGCGATCACGCGTTCCCCCGCCCCTGCGGCAAAGACCAGTTCGGTCAGGTGCGGTGACAGGGTGACCATGCGTTGCGCAGGTGCGCGCAGGTGCACGCTCTGGCCACTGTCGTCCTTGATCGTGACGCCTGCACCCAGTGCGGTACCGGACACCGCGATGCAGGCAGCCAACGCGAACAGCGTGAAGCGCCCGCCGAGGTGCGAAAATGGCGCTTTCAAGTGCTGCTTCCATCCATGTTCATCACCCGTTCCTTGCTTGCCGAGGTTGTGCGCGAGGCGCAGGCCGCGCCGCGCCGGCGCAAGAATCGCAATTTCCATGCGGGCAACGATGCGCATACCCATCGCATGCTCAATGCGCTCGAGCCAGATTCATACGTGCAACCACATCGCCATCTGGACGCCACCAAGGACGAGACCATCATCGCGGTCTCTGGTGCATTCGGCGTGGTGCTTTTCGACATGCAGGGCCAGACAGTCGAGACCGGGGTGATCGCGCCAGGCAGCGAAAGCATAGGCATTGATGTTGCACACGGTCGCTTTCATACCGTTCTTGCATTGCTTCCGGGTTCGGTATTTTTCGAGGCCAAGGCGGGCCCCTATGTGCCCATTGCCGAGGCTGAGCGTGCGGCCTGGGCGCCGGCGGAAGGCGATCCGGCCGCCGCATCCTATCTCGCGAAACTGCGCAGGCTGTTCGCCTGAACAGGCTGCGGTCATGGCGTCGCTCCCGGCGCGGGGACTTCCCGCGGCGCGTCGATCAGTTCGAGGGCGCGCGCCAGCGCGCTGTCGAAATCCGCGCACAGGTTCTGCGGTTCGAGCAGGTGGTCGAACCCGACCCGCCGCACCAATGAGCGCGGCTGAACACCAAGATTGCACAAGACCAGGGTTGCGTCGCGGCGCTTAAGGCCGCGGCGCAACGTATCGAGTGCGTCCAGTCCGGTGGTGTCGATGTTGATCACGTGGGTCAGATCGAGCAGCAGGACCCTTGGCTGCGTGGTGTCCAGGCCATCTAGAAGTGCCTCGATCGTTCCCACTGAGCCAAAGAAGAGCGAGCCATGGACATGGTATGCCGCGATCCCGCTCGGGACAGTTTCGATACGCTCGGTGCGGGTCAGGCTGGAAATGCGGTAGATGAAGAATAGGCAGGCCAGCACCAGACCGATCTCGACAGCAACGGTCAGATCGACCACCACCGTGAGGGCGAAGGTCGAGACCATGGTGACGCGGTAGGGCAGGGACAGACGCGCGAGCTTGCGGAACTCGCGCCACTCGCCCATGTTATAGGCCACCACCATAAGGATCGCCGCCAATGCAGCCAGCGGCACCCCTGCGGCCAGCGGCGCGCCGATAAGGACGATCGCCAGAAGCGTGGCCGCGTGGATGATGCCGGCCACCGGCGAACGCGCGCCGCTGCGGACATTGGTGGTCGTGCGGGCAATGGTGCCCGTGGCCGGAATGCCGCCGAAGAAGGGCGTCACGAAGTTGGCGACGCCCTGGGCCATGAGCTCCTGGTTGGGGTCGTGGCGGTCATTGATCATGTTGTCCGCGATGCGTGCACAGAGAAGGGACTCGATGGCGCCCAGGAGCGCGATGGTGAGAGTAGGTGTCACCAGATTCTTGGCACTCTCCCAGGACAGGTCGGGCAAGGCAAAAGAAGGCAGCTGCTGGGGAATCCCGCCAAAGCGCGAGCCGATGGTCTCGACCGGCAATCCCAGCCACGCCACCGCGAGCGTTGCCAGGACCAGCGCGATGATGCTGCCCGGCAGGCGCCCCGTGAATCGCACCAGGGCGCCGCGCGAGCCGGTCCGTCGCTCGAGAAAGGCACCGAGCCTGGGCCAGGCAAAGACGATGAGTAAGGATGTCAACGCCAGCGCACAGGCCACCGGATTGAACGTGGATATGGCGCGCGCAATGGCTGCGATCGCGGCAAGAAAGTCAGCCGGCATGGAAGCAACAGACAAGCCCAGGAAATCCTTGATCTGCGAAACCGCGATCAGGACCGCGATGCCGTTGGTGAAGCCGATCACGATCGCCACCGGGATGTAGCGGATCAGCGAGCCGATGCGAAACAGTCCCATCAGGAACAGGAGGACGCCTGCCAGCACGGTGGCGACCAGCAGATTGCCCAGTCCGTAGCGGGCGATGATCGCGTAGACGATCACGATGAAGGCGCCGGCCGGCCCGCCGATCTGCACGCGCGAGCCGCCCAGGGACGAGATCAGGAAGCCGGCGATGATCGCGGTGAATATGCCGGCCTCCGGCTTGACACCGGATGCGATCGCGAAGGCCATCGCGAGAGGCAACGCGACGACCCCAACGGTGATTCCGGCAGCCAGATCATCGACGAACTGGCCGCGGTCGTATTGCCTGAGACTCCTGGCCAGGTATGGCCGGAACGGATGCAGCTGCAGCGCCATTAGATGGTGGCGCCGCTACGGGCTACTTGACCCGCATCCCGGGCGTGGCGCCACTATCCGGCGCGAGCAGATACAGGCCCGGTGCCTTGCCGTCAGTGTCGCTTGCTGCCAGCACCATGCCTTCGGACAGGCCGAACTTCA
Organism: Burkholderiales bacterium; assembly: GCA_046160545.1. GTDB lineage: Bacteria > Pseudomonadota > Gammaproteobacteria > Burkholderiales > JAEUOS01 > JAEUOS01. The sequence continues at coordinate 11,483 of JBJXGS010000235.1, read as the reverse complement.
TCTTGCGCGGCGCCAGGTTGGCGACCATGACCGTAAGGCGGCCGATCAGCTGTACCGGGTCATAGGCGGCCTTGATGCCGGCAAACACGTTGCGCGGCTTTTCCTCGCCGATGTCCAGCGTCAGGCGCACCAGCTTGTCTGCGCCGTCGACCGGGCCCGCGTCGACGATGCGCGCGATGCGCAAGTCGATTTTGCTGAAGTCGTCGATGCCGATTGTGGCGGAGGTTGCCGGGGCCGCCACCTTGGCAGCAGGGGCTGCGCTTGGCGCCGGGGCAGTGCTCGGGGTTGCAGTAGGCGTGTTCATATCAAAGAGCTGGTCCAGGTGCCGTGTGTCGACGCGGGTCATCAGGTGTTCGTAGGTGCCGATGCGATGACCGGCCCCCAGGGGCTTATTTGCCGCCTCAAAGGTCAGGGTCCCGCAATCGAGAAAGCGTTCGGCCCGGCCTGCCAGGTTGGGCAGGATGGGCTTCAGGCATGCGGTGATGACCCGAAACGCCTCGATCGCCTCGGTAGCAACCTGCGCGGCGCGATCCGCCTTGCCCTCTTTCACCAGCTGCCATGGTGCGGCCAGATCGAACTTCCGGTTTGCGTCGTCCGCGCAGGCCATGATGTCGCGTATCGCCTTGCCGAATTCGCGTGCTTCATAGTTGGATTGCACTGCCTTGAGCAGGTCGCCCATGCGCTCAGAGGGCCCGAAGTCGCTCGCGACAAGCCGCCCGTCGGGCAGGAATTTCGAGGCGCGACTGGCGATGTTGACGTACTTGCCGACCAGGTCGCTGTTGACGCGGGCGATGAAATCGTCGGGGTTGAAGTCGACGTCCTCGACGTTGGCGTTGAGCTTGGCGGCGATGTAGTAGCGCAGCCACTCCGGGTTCATGCCGATGTCGAGGTAGCGCAGGGGCGAGATGCCGGTGCCGCGCGACTTGCTCATCTTCTCGCCCGAGACCGTGATGAAACCATGCACGTAGACGCGGTCCGGCACCTTGTAGCCGGCGAATTTCAGCATCGCCGGCCAGAACAGGGTGTGGAAATAGATGATGTCCTTGCCGATGAAATGGATCTGCTCGGAACGCGGATCAGCGAGAAAGGCATCGAAATCGATGCCCTTGCGTTCGCAGTAGTGGCGCAAGCTCGCCAGATAGCCAATCGGCGCATCGAGCCAGACATAGAAGTACTTGCCCGGAGCCCCGGGAATCTCGATGCCGAAGTACGGGGCATCGCGCGAGATGTCCCAGTCGCCCAGCGCCTTGTCGTCCTCGCCTTCGAGCCACTCGCGTGCCTTGTTGGCAACCTGCTCCTGCAGACGGTCACCCAGTGCCCAGTCCCTCAAGAAAGCCACGCAACGCGGATCGGACAGGCGGAAAAAGAAGTGTTCCGAGGACTTCATCACCGGCTTGGCGCCCGACAGCGCCGATACAGGATTTTTCAGGTCAGTCGGTGAGTAAACCGCGCCGCAAACCTCGCAGTTGTCACCGAACTGATCGGGGGCGCCGCAGTTCGGGCACTCGCCCTTGATGTAGCGGTCAGCCAGGAACATGTTCTTGACCGGGTCGAAGAACTGCTCGATGACACGCCGATCGATGAGTCCGGCCGCATCTAGCTTGCGGTAGATATCCTGCGCCAGATGGGTGTTCTCCGGCGAATGGGTCGAGTGCCAGTTGTCAAAGGCGATGTGAAAGCCTTCGAGGTACTTGGCGCGCTCCGCGCCGATGCGTGCGACCAGCGCCTCGGGCTTGATGCCTTCAGCCTCGGCCTTGAGCATGATCGGCGCGCCATGCGCATCGTCGGCGCAGACGAAGTGCACCGTGTGGCCCTGCATGCGCTGGAAGCGCACCCAGATATCGGCCTGGATGTACTCCATGATGTGGCCGATATGAAACGAGCCGTTGGCGTACGGCAGGGCGGTGGTGACGAAAAGCTGGCGCGGCATCGGGGGATTGGCGGGCGGTCGCGACGGGCAGGGAAGCGGGCCACGCAGCCGGCAAAGACCGTGATTTTATCAGGGGCATCGTTGTTGCCATTGCCATCGGCTAGACTGGCGCACTTTTTTCTCAGGCTTAAGAGAATGAGCATCACCGTAGAACAGGTCCAGGCTGCGCTTAAGAGCGTGGTCGATCCCAATACTGGTCGCGACCATGTCAGCGCTCGCGCGGTCAAGAATGTCAAGGTCGCCGGCGCCGACATCAGTCTGGACATCGAGCTCGGCTACCCGGCGCGCTCGCAGCATGACACGCTGCGTCGCGACGTGGTCAAGGCATTGAAGGCGCTTGCGGGCGCCGGCAATGTCTCGGTGTCCATGCAGACCAAAATCGTCTCGCATGCGGTGCAGCGCGGCGTCAAGCCCCTGCCCAACGTGAAGAACATCATCGCGGTGGCTTCCGGCAAGGGCGGGGTCGGCAAGAGCACGACGGCGGTCAACCTGGCGCTCGCGCTGGCGGCCGAAGGCGCGCGTACCGGTGTGCTCGACGCCGACATCTACGGACCGTCGCAACCGCAAATGCTGGGCATCACCGGTCGGCCGGAGTCAAAGGACGGCAAGACCCTCGAACCGATGGAAGGCCATGGCCTGCAGGCCAGCTCGATAGGCTTCATGATCGACGTCGAGACGCCGATGGTCTGGCGCGGACCGATGGTGACCCAGGCGCTGGAGCAGCTGCTCAAGGAGACCAATTGGCGCGACCTCGACTATCTGATCGTCGACATGCCGCCGGGCACCGGCGACATCCAGCTGACCCTGGCGCAAAAGGTGCCTGTCACGGGCGCGGTCATCGTCACCACGCCGCAGGACATTGCCCTTCTGGACGCGCGCAAGGGCCTGAAGATGTTCGAGAAGGTCGGGATACCGATCTTAGGCATCGTCGAGAACATGAGCACCCACGTTTGCTCCAACTGCGGACACGTCGAGCCCATCTTCGGCAGTGGCGGCGGCGAGCGCATGGCGCGTGACTACAGCGTGGAATTGCTCGGCCAGCTGCCGCTGGCCATGGGCATACGCGAACAGGCTGACTCCGGGCGCCCGACCGTGGTTTCCGACCCGGATGGGTCGATCGCGGCGATCTACAAGGCCATCGCGCGGCGCATCGCCATCAAAATCGCCGAGAGCATGAAGGACATGACATCCAAGTTTCCCAGCATCGTGGTGTCGAAGTCGACGTGAGTCGCGCATACGGGCATCCGGCGGTGGCGGCCTGAGAGCGGCGATGGCGCAGTTCACCTACTTCTTCGAACGCGGTCCCTTGCCGCTTCTGGTGAGCATGCCGCACACGGGCACGCAGATTCCGGCAGACATACTGGCGCAAATGACCCCGGAAGCCGCGCGCCTGGCCGATACCGACTGGCACCTGCCGCAGCTCTACGACTTCCTGCAGGACATGGGGGCCAATCTTCTGGTCGCGATCAATTCGCGTTATGTAATCGATCTGAATCGCGATCCGGCCGGTCAGGCGCTGTACCCGGGGCTGGACAATACCGAGCTGTGCCCACTGTCGACCTTCGAACGCCTGCCCCTGTACCCTGAAGGTGCAGAGCCGGGAACGACGGAGGTGGCGGCGCGGCTGGCGTCGTACTGGCAGCCCTACCACGACAAGCTCGCTGCCACCCTCGCGGAACTCAAGGCGCGCCATGGCTACGCGTTGCTCTTCGATGCGCACTCGATCAAGCCCGTGCTGCCGCGTTTTTTCCCCGGCCGCCTGCCGGACATCAATCTCGGAACGGCGGATCAAACCAGCGCCGATCCGGCAGTGGGCGAAAGCCTGCTGCATGTCGCGCGCGGCTTCAGCACCCATACGAATGTGCTCAACGGTCGTTACAAGGGCGGTTACATCACGCGGCGCTATGGCCGGCCGCTCGACCAGGTGCACGCCGTGCAGCTCGAACTTTCCTGGGACAGCTACATGGACGAGGCAGGATTTGCCTTCAACGAGGCCAAGGCATCGTCGGTGCGCCCGCTGTTGCGGGCTTTGATCGAGCAGTTCGTGTCCATCGGAGCGGATCTGCACTGAGCGCAGGCACGGCCGACCTCGGTGTGGCCGCCGCCCCGGCTTCTAGACGAACACGGAGCCACCATCTACCACCAGCGTCTGGCCGGAGATGAATGCGCTGTCATCGGAGGCCAGGAAACTCACGGCGCCAACCAGGTCTTGCGGGGTTTCGTCACGAGGAATCGAACGCGATTTGATGATCACGTCGCGGAATTTGTCGACGTGGATCGAATTCTCGAGCACTCCCTCGCTCAAGGTGAAGCCCGGGGCAAGCGCGTTGACGGTGATGTTGTCCGGGCCGAGCTCGCGTGCCAGTGATCGTGTGAAGGCGATCACCGCTCCCTTGCTCGACACGTAGTGAAGCATGCCCGGGATGCCCTTGAGAGGCGCGCCGGAAGCGAGGTTGATGATGCGCCCCGAGCGCTGCGCGCGCAGATGTGGTGCAACCGCCTTGACGCACAGAAACGGTCCCAGGGTGTTGACTTCCATGACCCGTTTCCATTCCTGGGCGGTGATCGCTTCGAAGGGGCCGGGTGTGAGCACCGAGAACAAAGCGGCGTTATTGACCAGGATGTCGATGCGGCCGAAGGCCTTGAGCGTGGCCGCTGCCATGTCACGTGTGGCGCCCTCGTCGGCAACGTCGGTGGCAACGCCGATTGCACGCCTGCCCTGCGCAACCAGCGATGCGGCCGCCTCGGTCGCGCCGCGGATGTCGGCGATCACCACGGCGGCGCCGTCCTCCGCCAGTCGCGTCGCGAGCGCCTTGCCGATGCCGTTGGCTCCGCCGGTGACGATGGCAACCCTGTCTTGCAGCTTCATGCCCGTGCTCCCTTGTCTGGCTTGCCCAGGCTCTCACCGCCGGCGCAGAAAACCTCAATCCTAAGGGATTCGAACCCGGGTGGACCGGTTGGTCAGTCGTCGGGCGTCTGGCCGGCCGCCGCCGGCACCAGGGTATTCGCCGGCAACTCCACGTGCAAAGCGTCCAAAAAACCTAGAAGGCAGCGCTTGCTTCGTGCTCCAAATGCGGTCCCACGACTTCGACCGGCCGGCTGCCACGGGCAAGCACCTCGCGGCAATCCGGCATGGCAGGCTCAGTGTCGGACGGATCCAGGCGATGCATGGCCGCGACGCCGAGGCCGAATACAACGCGCGCAATACCCGACCAATAAATCGCTGCCGCGCACATCGCGCAGGGCTCTCCGCTTGCGTAGATCGTGCCACCTTCGAGCGCCTCGCGCCCCAATGCGCGCGCAGCCTCGCGAATCAGGTTGAGTTCGGCATGTGCGGTCGGGTCGTGCTCGCTGACCTGGCGATTACCTTCCTGCCACAGCAGCTTGCCGTGCGCGCCGACCAGCACGGCGCCATAGGGCTTGTCGCCGCGATCGTGCGCGAGGTGCGACTGGGCAATCGCCAGGCGCAAGCCTGTTGCGTCCTCCGGCGAGAGGCTGGTCGAGCTTCCGGGCAGGCCTTGCGCGGTCATTGAGGCGTCGGACGTCAAGCGTCCGGACTGAGGCGGATGTGCTCCATTCTAGGACGCATTTAGGCCGCTCCAGACCGGAACGCGCCCGCCACGCCAGAGGCGCCACGCGATTCGTGCGATCCTTGGCCGATGCCTGCCATTTCCGCAGTACCAGCCCGCGCGCTGGGCCTGCTCGTGGTCCTTACCCTGCTGTGGGGCACCAACTGGCCGCTTTTCGCACTCGCGGTCAGTGAAGTCTCGGTGTGGACCTTTCGTGCCATAGCCGTGCCCGCCTCGGGGCTGGCCATGCTGGCCTTCGCCCGTATGCGCGGCATGTCGCTCACAGTACCGCGGCGCGACTGGCCGCGCCTGGTCGCCGCGGCGGTGACCTATCTGGTGACCTGGAACATCGCCACGACCTACGCGGCGGTCATGATCCCTTCCGGCCAGTCGGCGATTCTCAGCTACACCATGCCGCTGTGGGCAGCGCTCCTGGCGCGGGTTTTTCTCGGCGAGACCTTGTCGACGCGCCTGATCCTCGCGCTGGTGCTGGGGGCGGGGGCGGTCGGTCTGCTGATGGTGCCGGGCCTGAAGGCCTATGCGCAGGCACCGGCCGGCTTCGCCCTCGGGCTGGCAGCCGGTCTTGGCTGGGCAATCGGCACCCTGATCATCAAGCGTCATGAGTGGAGCACGCCGGTGCTGGTGCTGACCGGCTGGCAGATGCTGGTGACGGCGCTGCCGATCATGGGCGGCGCCCTGGTTCTCGGCGACTACCAGTGGTTCATGCCATCGTGGCGCAGCATCCTGGTCATCGCCTACATCACCTTCATTCCCATGACCATCGGCAACTACTGCTGGTTTCTCATCGTGGGACTCCTGCCGGCGAACGTGGCCGGGCTGTCGGCGATCCTGGTGCCGGTCGTGGCGATGATATCCGGCGCGATCATGCACCGCGAACCACTGGGCCTCCTGCAGGTGAGCGCCATGGTCCTGTGCGCGGGCTCGATGTCGCTGGCCTTGCTGAAGCCTGCCGCGCGCAACAACGCGATCCGATGAGGCACCCAGCCGTGGTGCCGCCGCGGGCGCTCATCCTGCTTGTCGTCCTTACGATCATTTGGGGGACCAACTGGCCGCTCTTCGTCTACGCCTTGCGCGAAGTCTCGGTATGGACGTTTCGCTCCTATGCCATGCCCGTGGGGGCGATTGCCCTGATGATCTGCGCGCGTTGGCGTGCACAGTCGCTGCGCGTGCAGCGAGGTGACTGGCGGCAGCTGGTGCTATCGGCGTTCTTCACGATGACCCTGTGGAACATCGTCAGTACCTACGCAGCGGTCCTGATTCCCTCCGGACAATCGGCGATCCTGGCCTACACGATGCCTCTCTGGGCGGCGCTGATCGCCTGGATCGCGCTGGGACAGTCACCAACGCAGCGCCAGTTGGCCGCGCTCTTGCTGGGGTTGGCGGCGATCGGTCTTCTGGTGGTGCCCGGGCTTGAGTCGTACTCACAGGCGCCGCTGGGCTTCGTGCTGGGGCTTGTCTCCGCCATCGTCTGGGCGATCGGCACGCTGATTTACAAACGTCATGCGTGGCAAACCCCGGTGCTCACGCTGACTGCATGGCAATCCCTGGTCGCTGCAGTGCCCATCTGGGGAGTCGCCGCGGCAGTGGGTGATTACCAATGGTTCGTCCCCTCGTGGCAAAGCATTGCCGTTGTCACCTACATTGCGGTCGTGCCGATGGCCTTCGGCAACGCCTGCTGGTTCGCCATCGTCTCGCTCCTGCCGGTCAACGCCGCCGGCGTGTCGACAATTCTGGTGCCTCTGGTGGCCATGCTGTTCGGCGCGTGGCTGCATGGTGAACCGCTGGGACCGACGCAGGTTGGTGCCATGGCCTTGTCCGCGGCGGCTCTGGCGTTGGCGCTGCTCAAGCCGTCCGGCGAAGTCAGGTCGGGAGGCTAGAATCCGTACCTTGTTCGCGAGCGCCACAAATGAAACTCCTGGTCAGCAACGATGACGGTTACCAGGCGCCGGGATTGGCTGCCCTGGTCGCGGCGCTAGAGGGACTCGGCGAAATGACGGTGGTGGCTCCGGAGCAGAACCACAGCGGGGCTTCCAACTCGCTCACCCTTTCGCGGCCGCTGGCGGTCAAGCAGGGGCAGAACGGATTCTGGTACGTCAACGGCACGCCGACCGACTGCGTCCATCTGGCTGTCACCGGTGTGCTCGATACCCGTCCGGACCTGGTGGTCTCCGGCATCAACGACGGCGCCAACATGGGCGACGACACCTTGTACTCGGGCACGGTTGCGGCTGCCATGGAAGGGCGCCTGCTCGGCATTCCCGCCATCGCGTTCTCGCTGGCCGGCCGCAACAGCGCACACATGCGCGAACTTGCGTCGTTCGCACGCGGCATTGTCGAGCGGGTCATTGCCGGCGCTCCCATGCAGGACATGCTGCTCAATGTCAATCTTCCGGACCTGCCGCGCGCGCAGGTGCGCGGCGTGCGGGCCACCCGCCTGGGCAAGCGCCATCAGGCCGAAGGCGCGGTGCGCACCGTCAATCCGCGTGGCGAGACCATGTGGTGGGTCGGCGGTGCCGGCCCGGCTGCCGATGACGGCCCAGGCACGGATTTTCATGCGGTGGCCAGCGGATTCGTCTCGGTCACGCCACTCATGATCGATCTGACCCGTTACGACAAGGTGGACATCCTGTCGTCCTGGCTCGATGCCTGAACCCAAGCCCGCTGCAGTGCTGCATGCCGCTGACTGGAGCGCGCCTACCGCGGCGCGCATGACTCTGGCAAGGCGCCTGCGCGATGAGGGGGTGGCAAGCGAAGCCGTCCTGACCGCGCTCACGCGCATTCCACGCGAGCGTTTCGTCGACGAGGCGCTCTGGAGTCGCGCCTATGAAGACACCGCCTTGCCGATAGGCCACGGGCAGACGATTTCGCAGCCCTTCATCGTCGCGCGCATGATCGAGAGCGTGCTGCCGCGCAAGGGGCGCTTCAAGCGGGTCCTGGAGGTCGGCACCGGCTGCGGCTACCAGGCTGCGGTGTTGTCGCAACTGGCTGACGAGGTATATTCGATCGAGCGCATCAAGCCACTCTACGAACGCGCGCGTGCCAACCTGCGCCCCCTGCGCCTGGCCAACGTGCGCCTGGCCTATGGCGACGGCTATGCCGGACTACCCGCGGCGGCGCCGTTCGACGCCATCGTTGTAGCCGCGGCTGCGCCACAGATTCCCGAGGCACTCAAGCAACAGCTCACGCGGGGTGGCAAAATCATCATTCCCGTCGGCCGTGACGACCAGCAGCTTCTGCTACTGGAGCGTCGTGTGGCCGGCTTTATCGAAAAGAGGCTCGAACTGGTGCGATTCGTTCCCATGCTGCACGGGCTGGTGCCAGCATGACACGTCACGCAGCGCGACCGGTCTGTTTGCTGGTCATCGGCCTGGTGCTGTCGGCCTGCTCGACACGCCAAAGTGCGCCGGTCGTGGAACGCGCGCCTTCGACTCCCGCCACGCCGGCTGCCAAGCCTGCGCCCGCAGGGGCGCCGGTGACGGCCGCAACGGCAACCGGTGACTTCTACACCGTCAAGCGCGGCGATACGTTGTTTGGCATCGCACTCGACCAAGGCCAGGACTATCGCGAGATCGCCGCCTGGAACTCGCTGGCGAACCCCAATCTGATTCGCGAGGGCCAGGTCCTGCGGGTCAAGCCTCCCGGAGTCGCTGCCAAGCCTGCTGTCATGGATGAAGGCGGGGTGATCGTGCGCCCGATTGTCGCGCCTGGCGGGGCGCCAGCGGCCGCAAGCGGCCCGCGCACCGAGCCCTCGGGCGCCAAGCGACCCTATAGCGACGAGACCCTGGCGCAGATGCAACGTGATGCGGCAGGACCAGCAGTCGCACGGACCAAGCCTGAGGCGCCGCGCGCGGCAGAAACCGCGACGCGTCCCGAGCCTGCCGCACGTCCGGCAGAGCCGCCTCTCAGGCCGGGCGAGAGTGACGAGGTCGCATGGAGCTGGCCGCTCAACGGCCGCGTCATCGAGACATTCACCGAGAGCGGCACCAACAAGGGCATCGACATCGCCGCAAAGGTGGGTGATCCGGTGTTGGCCGCCGGACCGGGGCGGGTGGTCTACAGCGGATCGGGCTTGCGCGGCTACGGCAGGCTTGTGATCATCAAGCACAACAACACCTACCTGTCGGCCTATGCGCACAACAGCACGATCCTGGTCAAGGAAGGCCAGACCGTGACCCGTGGACAGAAGATCGCCGAGGCCGGCAACACCGATGCGGACGTCCCCAAGCTGCATTTCGAGATCCGCCGGCAGGGGCGGCCGATTGATCCGCTAAAGCTCCTGCCGGAGGCACGTTGATCCACCGACCGGTCGCATCGAGATGACCCCGGTACTGGTGTTCGACATCGAGACCGTGCCCGACGTGGCGGGGTTGCGCAGTCTTCTGGATCTGTCGCCCGGACTGCCCGACGCCGAGGTCGCCGAGGTCGCCTTTCACCAGCGCCGTGCGCAGACCGGCGGTGATTTCCTGCAGTTGCACGTGCAGCGCGTGGTGGCGATTTCCTGCGTCATGCGCGCAGGCGACAACTGGAAGGTCTGGAGCGTCGGCACGCCCGCTGACTCCGAAGCCACCCTGATACAGAACTTCTTCAACGGCATCGAGAAGTACACGCCGCAACTGGTCTCGTGGAACGGCAGCGGTTTCGACCTGCCGGTGCTGCACTATCGCGGCATGGTGCACGGCGTGAGTGCGGCACGCTACTGGGACCAGGGCGAGGACGACCGCGAATTCAAGTGGAACAACTACATCTCGCGCTACCACGCGCGTCACCTTGACCTGATGGACCTCCTGGCCTTGTACCAGCCACGCGCCAATGCACCCCTGGACGCTCTGGCGCGCCTGTGCGGCCTGCCGGGCAAGCTGGGCATGGACGGCAAACAGGTGTGGGGCGCCTACCAGGCCGGGCGCATCGCCGATATTCGTCACTACTGCGAGACCGACGTCGTCAACACCTACCTCCTGTACCTGCGCTTCCAGTTGCTGCGCGGAGTGCTGGACGAGAAGGGTCACGCGAGCGAAGTCGATCTGGTGCGGCGCTCGCTGGCGGTGCTGCCGGATGCGCACTGGCGCGAATATCTGGCGGCCTGGGCCGGCAACGCGGTCGCGGCGGCATGAGTATGTGTGACGCGCATCGGTTGTCGGCTGCAACAGCGGGCCGGCGTTGACCTACGCGACCCCGCTTGCGATCGAATCAGTCGATCATGAGGCGCACGGCATTGCTCGTGCCGAGGGCAAGACGGTCTTTGTAGACGGCGCACTGCCCGGCGAAGTCGTCATCGCCTCCCCGTATCGTCGCAAGCCGAGTTTTGACAACGCGCAGGTGGTCAGCATCGTTCGCGCCAGTGCATCGCGCGTGGTGCCGCATTGTGCGCATTTCGGGGTGTGTGGCGGGTGCTCGATGCAGCATGCCGATGCTGCCACGCAGCTTGCGATCAAGCAGCGGGTGCTGGAAGACAACCTGGAGCGCATTGGCCGGGTACGTCCCGAGGTCATGCTGCGACCCATCGCCGGTCCCACCTGGGGCTATCGGCGGCGAGCGCGCCTGTCGGTGCGGCATGTGCCCAAGAAGGGCGGGGTGCTGGTCGGGTTCCACGAGCGGCGTTCCAGCTATGTGGCCGACATGCAGGACTGCCACGTTTTGCCGCGCCATATCGCCGACCTCCTGATGCCGCTGCGGCGCCTGGTCGAGGGCATGACCATCCGTGATCGCCTGCCGCAGATCGAGTTGGCGTGCGGGGACGGCGGCGACGCCCTGGTATTTCGCGTCCTGGAGGCGCCGGCGGAAAGCGACCTCGCTGCATTGCGCGCCTTTGGCGAGGCGCACAGCATTGCGATCTGGCTGCAGCCGCGCGGCCCGGAATCCGCGGTGCCGTTCTGGCCCACCGCCGCGCCCGACCCGGCCTACGATCTGCCCGCGCACCAGCTGCGCATCGCCTTCAAGCCGACCGATTTCACCCAGGTCAACCA
>JBJXGS010000234.1:0-2887 GCA_046160545.1 Burkholderiales bacterium | reverse complement strand
CAACCCGGCATCGCGGGTCTATGTGCGCAACAAGATCAAGGCCTGCGAGGCCGCCGGCATCGTCTCGACCCTGGTTGAACTTCCCGGTGACACCGACGAAGCGAGCTTGCTCGCCCGGGTCGCCGCGCTCAATGCTGATCAGGCCGTGCATGGCATCCTGGTACAACTGCCGCTGCCAGCGCACATTGACGCAGGCCGCGTGATCGAGGCTATCGACCCAGCCAAGGATGTCGACGGATTCCACCTGGCATCAGCGGGCGCGCTCATGACCGGACTGCCAGGCTTCGTGCCCTGCACTCCTGCAGGTGTCATGGCCATGCTGCAGGATGCTCAGATTCCTCTCACCGGCACCCGCGCGGTGATCATCGGACGCTCCAATATCGTCGGCAAGCCGCTGGCCATGCTGCTGCTGGCCGCTGACGCTACCGTCACAATCTGTCATTCGCGCACCCGCGATCTTGCCGCGATAACGCGCGAGGCTGACATCCTCGTTGCAGCGATCGGCCGGGCGAACTTTGTGACCGCCGACATGGTCAAAGCGGGGGCCTGCGTGATCGATGTCGGCATCAACCGACTGCCCGACGGCAAGCTGGCCGGCGACGTCGATTTTGCCGCCGTCGCACAAAAGGCCGGCTGGATCACCCCGGTTCCGGGCGGCGTCGGCCCCATGACCATCGCCATGCTCCTGGCCAACACACTCAAGGCCGCACGCACTCAATGACTGACAACCCGCTTACCGACTTCTCCGACCTGCCGCGCTTCGCCGACATCCAAGCGGCTCACGTGACTCCGGCGATCGATGTTCTCATCGCCGCGAGCCGCGCGACCCTCGCCAAGATCACCGCGGACCCTGCGGCGATCGGCTGGGACGAGTTCGTCGCCCCGCTCGAAGATGCCAACGAAGACCTGTCGCGCGCCTGGGGAATCGTCGCGCACCTGCACGCAGTTGCCGACGCGCCGGAGTGGCGCGACGCTTACAACGACAACCTGCCCAAGGTCACCGAATACTGGACCGACCTGGGCCAGCATGCGGCCTTGTTCGCCAAATACAAGGCGCTGGCTGCCGCGCCGGGCTTCGCCACGCTCTCACAACCGCGCCGGCGCATCATCGAAAACGCGATCCGCGACTTTCGCCTGGGTGGCGCCGAACTCGGGCCCGAAGAGCAACGCCGCTTCAAGGAAAACGCAGAAGAACAGGCGCGGCTGGGCGCGAAATTCTCTGAGAACGTGCTCGATGCAACCAATGCGTTTGCGCACTTCGTTGCTGACGAAAAAGGGCTTGTCGGTTTGCCGAAAGACGTGCAGGAGGCCGCCCTCGAAGCCGCGCAAAAAGACGGCAAGACAGGCTGGAAGTTCACGCTGCACGCGCCCTCGTATTTCCCGGTCATGCAGTTTGCCGACGACCGGTCTCTGCGCGAGACGATGTATCGGGCACACGTCACCCGCGCCTCGGAATTCGGCGATGCGAAACTGGACAACACACCCCTGATCGACCGCATCGTCGGCCTGCGCCGGGAAGAGGCGCAACTATTGGGTTACCCCGACTACGCCTGTGTTTCCCTGGTTCCGAAGATGGCGGGATCCCCGGCCGAAGTGCTCGGGTTCCTGCACGACCTGGCCGCGCGGGCGCGGCCGTTTGGCGAACGCGATGTCGAGGAACTCACTGACTTTGCCCGTGGCGCGCTCGGGCTTGACCAGTTGCAGGCTTGGGATGTCGCCTACGCATCGGAGAAGCTGCGCGAGGCGCGCTATGCGTTTTCCGAGCAGGAGGTCAAGCAGTACTTCCAGGAGCCCCAGGTACTGGCCGGGCTGTTCCGGGTCGTCGAAACCCTCTTCTCGGTCCGCGTCAAGCCCGACACCGCGCCGGTGTGGAGCGAGGACGCGCGGCTGTTCCGCATCGAAACCGGTGATGGACGCCTCATCGGGCGCTTTTACCTGGACCTGTACGCGCGCGACACCAAGCGCGGCGGCGCCTGGATGGACGACGCAATCAGCAGGCGGCGCATCGGCACCGGCGTGCAGACTCCGGTCGCCTACCTGACCTGCAACTTCGCGCGCGGCGTCGGTCAGGTCAACGGCACGCCGCGACCGGCGTTGTTTACCCACGATGATGTCATCACCCTGTTTCACGAGTTCGGCCACGGCCTGCACCACCTGCTCACTCGAATCGATGATCTGGGTGTGTCGGGTATCGCCGGCGTCGAATGGGACGCCGTCGAATTGCCCAGCCAGTTCATGGAGAACTTTTGCTGGGAATGGGACGTGCTCGCCGGCATGACCGCACACATCGACAGCGGAGCACCGCTGCCGCGCAGCCTGTTTGACAAGATGTTGGCAGCGAAGAACTTCCAGGCCGGCATGCAGACCCTGCGGCAGGTGGAGTTCTCGATGTTCGATATGCACCTGCACCACGATTTCGACGCAACGACCTCCACTCCGCAGAAATTACTTGAGTATGTGCGCGACCGTGTCGCGGTGCTGCACCCCCCCGCGTTCAATCGTTTCGCGAACAATTTTTCGCATATCTTCGCCGGGGGCTATGCAGCCGGTTACTACAGCTACAAGTGGGCCGAGGTGCTGTCGGCCGATGCCTACGCGGCCTTCGAGGAAGCAGGCGTGCTCTCGGAGGTCGCCGGCGCGCGCTTTCTGGACGAGGTGCTCGCCGTCGGTGGCAGCCGTCCGGCCGCGGAGAGCTTCGCCGCCTTTCGCGGCCGCGCGCCCAGCATCGATGCCCTGCTCAGGCACAGTGGTATGATCGCCTGACGTCTTCCTGAAGAGCGATTGACGAGGAGACTCGCATGAAATTTTCCACTTTTGCACCCTTGGCTGCCGGCTTGCTGTGTGCACTTGCCATGGCACCGACGCTTGCGCAGTACAAATATATTGG
>JBJXGS010000233.1:0-2781 GCA_046160545.1 Burkholderiales bacterium | reverse complement strand
CGCAAGCGCGTTCTATTACACGCCCGCCTGGGACACGAATTTCGTGTTCAGGTAAGCCTCGATCGCATCGGCACCGCCTTCAGTGCCGTAGCCGGAATCCTTCACCCCGCCGAAAGGCACCTCGGGCAGCGCCAGCCCGAGGTGGTTGATGGTCATCATCCCTACTTCCACTTCCGCCGCGATCGCGTTCGCCGTCTTGGCTGACTTGGTAAAGGCGTAGGACGCCAGCCCGAACGGCAGGCGGTTCGCCTCCGTCACCGCGTCGTCGAAGGACTTGAACGGATTGATCACCGCCAGCGGCCCGAATGGCTCTTCGTTCATCGAGCGGGCCGTATTGGGCACTTCCGTGACCACGGTCGGCTCGAAGAAATTGCCCTTGTCGCCGATGCGGTGCCCGCCCGTGCGGATCTTGCCGCCGCTCTTTTTCGCATCCTCGACGTGGGTTCCGAGGGCGGCGGTGCGACGCGGGTTGGCCAGCGAGCCCATCGTGACGCCCTGCTCCATGCCGTTGCCGACCTTCAGCGCCTTGGCGTGTTCGGTGAACTTGCCGACGAAACTCTCGTAGACGTTCTCCTGCACGAGGAAGCGCGTCGGCGAGACGCAGACCTGGCCCGCATTGCGGAATTTTCCGAACGCGAGCATCTTCGCTGCCGCGTCCACGTCGGCATCGTCGAATACGATCACCGGCGCGTGGCCGCCGAGTTCCATCGTCACCCGCTTCATGTGCTTGCCGGCGAGCGCGGCGAGCTCCTTGCCGACGACGGTCGATCCGGTGAACGTCACCTTGCGGATCACCGGGCTCGGGATCAGGTACGCCGAGATCTGGGCCGGGACGCCGAACACCAGGCCGATCACGCCGGCAGGGATGCCCGCGTCGTGGAAGGCCCGCAGCAGCTCCGCGGGCGAGGCCGGGGTCTCCTCCGGCGCCTTGACGATGATGGAGCAGCCGGTGCTGACCGCCGCGGAGAGCTTGCGCACGATCTGGTTGATGGGAAAGTTCCAGGGCGTGAAGGCCGCCACCGGCCCCACCGGCTCCTTGATGGCGAGCTGGTAGATGCCCGGTGCGCGGGCCGGAATGATGCGGCCGTAGGCGCGGCGCCCTTCCTCGGCGAACCAGTCGATGACGTCCGCGCCGGCGAGCACTTCCATCTTCGCTTCGGCCAGCGGCTTGCCCTGCTCCATAGTCATCAGCGGCGCAATGGCATCGGCGCGCGCGCGCAGCAGCTCGGCCGCCTTGCGCATCATCTGGTAGCGCGCGAAGGCGCCGGTCTTCCGCCAGACCTGGAACCCCTTGCTTGCCGCTTCCAGCGCGCGGTCAAGGTCGGCCTTTTCGGCGTGCGCGAACGCGCCGATGGTTTCACCCGTGGCCGGGTTGACCACCGGCAGGGTCTTGCCGGATGCCGCGTCGCACCACTTGCCGTCGATCAGCAGCTATACTTTCGGATACATGGTTGTGCCCTCTTTTAAGGAATGTTCTGCAACGATTCGAGCGCTTCTCGGTAGGCGACGCTCTTCCTGAAATCCCGGCCGCCACGACGCTTCATTCTTTGAACTCTTTCCGGAGAAGAAACTGAAACCGAGGCGAGCGATTCCAGCAGCAATTCCTGCTCTTTCGGTTTCTGGCACAGCAGCACCTGGTCGCAGCCGGCACCCAGTGCCGCGTGCGCACGCTCGGCGATGCCGCCCGCCGTGCTTGCCCCTTCCATGGACAGGTCGTCGCTGAAGATCAGGCCATCGAAACCGAATTTCCCGCGCAATACCTCCTGCAGCCAGTAGCGCGAATAGCCCGCCGGCTCGGGGTCGGCCTGGGGGTAGATCACGTGAGCAGGCATCACCGCCGCCAGGCCGGCCCTGATGGCGGCTTCGTAGGGAACGACGTCCTTGCGGAAGAAGTCTTTCACGGGACGGGGATCGGTCGGCACCGCGACGTGGGAATCCGCGGCGGCGAAACCATGGCCGGGGAAGTGCTTGCCGACGGCGGCCATGCCGCCGCCCGCCAAGCCTTCGATGAGCTGCGCCGCCAGGACGCCCACCGCATTCGGGTCATAGTGGAAGGCCCGGTCGCCGATCACGCCGCTCGAACCGAAGTCCAGGTCGAGCACCGGCGTGAAGCTGAAATCGACGCCGTGCGCGCCCAATTCCGCCGCGATGACGGTGCCGACGGCGCGCGCCGCCTGCTTTGCCTTCTCCCGGTCGCGGTCCCACAGAACGCCCAGCCGCCGCATGGGCGGGATCGCGGTAAAACCGAGCGCGAAGCGCTGCACGCGTCCGCCCTCATGGTCCACGCAGATCGGCAGCGCCGGCTCCCGCAGGCGGGAGATCTCCTCCGTCAGCGCGAGGAGCTGCTCGGGGCTCTCATAATTGTGGGCGAACAGGATGACGCCGCCGGCGGCCGGATGCGCGAGGCGCCTGCGGTCGTCGTCGGTGAGCGCGGGGCCGGCCGGATCGAGCACGACCGGGCCGAGCGGCAGCTTTACCCGTCGCATTCCAGGATCACCGTGGCCGCAGCCAGTTCCTTCTCATCGGTCAGCGAAAGATGGGTGCGACGGATCCGCTTCTGTTCCAGAAGCTTCTGCAGCGCATCCGAAAACTCGAGTTGCGGCTTCCCCGACTTCAGGTTGACCACCCAAACGCCGTGCCAGTTCGCAGGCGCGTGGATGCCCGTGCCGAGCGCCTTGGTGAACGCTTCCTTGGCGGCGAAACGCTTGGCGAGGTAGGCGACGGGCTGCTTGTGGGCGCGAAAGCGCTTCAGTTCCGGGTCGCAGAGGATGCGCTGCGCGA
>JBJXGS010000232.1:0-6659 GCA_046160545.1 Burkholderiales bacterium | reverse complement strand
TGCGCGTTGATGCGGTGGTTATGCATCATGCGGTCAAACTCGGTCGCGCCGTCCGGGTAGCCGGCGAAGGGGCGTTCGAACTTGAACGCCTCCATGACGATGGTCTTGTCGTCGCCCTCGCCTTCCTCCCAGGCGTTGGTCGAGTGATAGATGTAGCAGGACTCGGCCTCGAACCAGCGCACGTCTGCGCTGTCGCCATAGCGCGGCAGGATGCCAAAGCGCGCCGGCATGTCGGCATGCCAGTCGGTCTTCCAGCGCCCGGCGCGCGCCGCATCCATGTCCTGGAACACCGGCAGGTCCATGAGGATGGAATAGTTCTCCGTGATCGACATGTCGTGCGGCAGGCGCGGCCCGGGCAGGTCGATCGGCACGTGGTGCTTCAACACCCCGTCGGCGCCGACCACGCCGTAGGTCAGGTAGGGTTTCTTGATGCCGTAGTCGAAAAACATCATGTCCCAGTTGGTCTCGTCGACTTTGAGGTGGGCCGAGACACGGGTCTTGAGTTTGCCGCCGAAGTCGTCCGGCCCCAGGGTTGCAAGGGTCAGCGGGTCGAGGCGATACGGTACGCCGCACAGGTACCAGGTGGTGATGAGGCTGCCGGCATGGAACTTGACGTCGGTGTTGGAGGTGTCCTTGAAGGGCTGCTCGCGCCGTTCGCGGTTGGCGGATTCGCGTATGCCGCGCCAGATCGGCCGGCCGGCGGCGCGCTCCTCGGCGAGGGCCGAGGTCGCCACCCAGCGGTTGCGGTAGGTCGCCTGTCCATCGGCAAAGCGTATCGCATGCAGCATGCCGTCGCCATCGAACCAGTGGTAGCGGCCCTCCGGGCGGAACTGCGCGTTGGGCCCGTTGCGCACATAGATGCCGCCGAAGTCACGCGGCAGCCTGCCTTCGACGCGCAGCGCGGTCTCGTCGAGTGTGGCTTCGGCCGGTACTGGCGCGAAGGATTCGCCGTCGAGGTAGGGGTTCTGTTCGAGGATGGCGTCCATCTGGGCACTCTTCGAGGCAAGTGATGCGTTACTTTATACCGACCCGCCAGCGGTTTCAGAGCACTCGGGGCTGCATGCTCATGCGGGCGCGTCAAGCTCCAGGTTGTCGATCAGTCGGGTCGCGCCAAGCTTCGCTGCCCCGAGGACGACCAACTCGGTATCGCCCTCCTGTGGCGTCATCAAGTCACTGCGGCGGCGGATGGCCACGTAGTCGGGTTGCCAGCCGCGTTCGGCCAGATGGGTCATGGCGACCAGCTCGATGCGGCGGTAGTCCTGCTTGCCGGCTTTGACTTCGGACCTGGCGCGTTCGAGGGCCGCGTGCAGTTGCGGGGCCTCGGCACGCTCGGTGGCCGACAGGTAGCCGTTGCGTGAAGAAAGGGCCAGCCCGTCGGCCGCGCGTACCGTTTCGGCCAGGATGATCTCGATCGGCAGGGCCAGCTGGCGCACCATGTTGGCCAGCACGATGCACTGCTGGTAATCCTTCTTGCCGAAGATCGCCGCTCGCGGGGCGACCATGTTGAACAACTTGAGGACCACGGTGGCCACACCGCGGAAATGACCGGGACGCACCGCACCATCGAGAATGTCGGCGATCTCCGGGGGTTCGACAGTGTAGGTCTGCGGTTCGGGATAGATCTCGCTCTCGTCCGGTGCGAAGACCACGTCGCAGCCGGCGGCCTCAAGCTTGGCGCAGTCGGCCGCGAAGGTGCGCGGGTACTTGTCGAAGTCCTCGCGCGGGCCGAACTGCAGGCGGTTGACGAAGATCGAGACGACCGTGCAGGCGCCGCGCGGGCGGGCGTTGTCGACCAACTGGATGTGACCCTCGTGCAGGTTGCCCATGGTCGGCACCAGGACGTTGGCAGGTTCGCGCGCGAGGCGTCCGCGCAGTTCTGCCACTTTGTGGATGATGTCCATGCGATCCCTTCGATCTTCTGCCGGCCGCGCGCTGACGCGGTTCCTGCCGTCGCTGTTCAGGCCATGCGGTTGACGTACTCGCGCCTGCCGCGCATGTCGCCGATGCGCTTGATCAGAAAATCGAAGTCATCCGCGTTGTCGACAAAGTTGAAGCGTTCGGCGTTGACGATGAGCGTTGGCGCGGCTTCGTAGTGGTGAAAAAAACGTGTGTAGCGTTCGGCCAGCTTGGCAAGATAGGCCTCCGAAATCGGCTGCTCGTGACCAATGCCGCGCTTCTTGACCCGCTCCGCCAGGGTCGCCGGGTCGGCCTGCAGGTAGATGACGAGGTCGGGCACCGGCGCCTGCGGCTTCAGGTGCCGGTACATCTGTTCATAGAGGGCCAGTTCGTCGTCGGCCAGGGTCAGGCGCGCGAACAGCGGGTCTTTTTCGAACAGGAAGTCGCCGACGGTCGCGCCCTTGAACAGGTCCGGGTGGCGCAGGTCGCGCAGTTGATGGATGCGCTGGAACAGGAAGAAGAGCTGCGTGGGCAGGGCGTAGCGCGGCATGTCTTCGTAGAAGCGCGCGAGGAAGGGGTTCTCCTCAGGCGCTTCCAGCATCAGCGTCGCGCCGGTCGCATCAGCGATGCGACGTGCGAGCGAGGTCTTGCCGGCGCCGATCGGACCTTCGACGACGACGTGGCGGAACCTCTCCGGAAGCGTTGAAATCAAGCGTCTAGCGAAACACGAAATACACCGCGGCCATCATACACAAGGCCGCCCGCCGGCAATCGAGCTTGAGCGGCTGCTTCATGAGGTCGGTCCTCCCAGGCGGACGATGGGTTGCGCAGCCAGGCGCGCCAGCAGGGAGGCCGCCGGGCCTTGACCGGGAATGACGATGTCCGGCGAGACCTCGAGCAACGGGGCAAGCACAAACGCGCGCGCGGCCATGCGCGGGTGCGGCACAGTCAACTCTGGCGTGGCGATGATCGCGTCTCCGAAAAGCAGCAGGTCGAGGTCCAGGGTGCGCGGCGCATTGCGATGCGCTCGCACGCGGCCATGGTGCGACTCGATGGTTTGCAGATGCATGAGCAGGGTCTGCGCCTCGAGCGCGGACTCAAGCACGGCGACGGCGTTGATGAAGTCGGGGCCGACGGCGTCCACGGGCGCGCTGCGGTACAGCGACGAGCGCTGCTTGAGCGTGGTGTGCGACAGCGCCGCCAGTTCGCGCAGTGCTGCTTCGAGCGTGGCGTTTGCATCGCCCAGGTTGGCGCCCAGGCCCACCCAGGCCAGCGTCACGGCGCCGGTGGGGTGGCGTCGCCCTCGTCGGCCGCGCGACGTCGGCGCCGGCGTTTGCGCGGTGCGCCATCGCCGCCGCCGTGTTTGGGCGCCATCATCTCGACACGCGTCTCCGGTGCAGCATCGATGAACGTCGTCCACCATTCGGCAACTTCGGTATCGAGTTCGCCCGACTGCGCACGTAGCAGCAGGAAGTCGTAGGCGGCGCGAAAGCGTGGATGCTCGAGCAGCTTGGCCGCGTTGCGCCCGCGCTTGTCCAGGCGCGGTTGCAGGGACCAGATTTCGCGCATGTCGGCGGCGATGCGATGCTGGATCGCCAGCTTTTCCCGCTGCGCGTCGATCACCAGTCCCATCGCCTCGAACAGCGCCGGAGTGGAGTGCTCGCCGCGGGCCTTGAGTTCGTTCCACTTGGCCAGCGCCTCGTGCCACAAGAGTGCGGCGAACAAGAAGCCCGGCGAGACCCCCTTGCCCATGCCGATGCGCTCATCGGTGCGCGCCAAAGCCAGCATGACGAATTTCTCACCCATGGGCTGTTCGAGAATCACATCGAGCAGCGGTAGCAGGCCGTGGTGCAGCTCTTCGTCGCGCAGCTGCCGTATGCAAGCCACCGCGTGGCCTGAGAGGAGCAGCTTCATCATCTCGTCGAACAGGCGCGACGAGGGCACGTTGGCCAGCAGATTGGCCAGTTCGCGGATCGGAGCGCGCGTCTTCGGGTCGATGGCGAAGCCCAGGCGTGCGGCAAAGCGCGTCACGCGCAGCATGCGCACCGGGTCTTCGCGGTAGCGCGTCGCCGGGTCGCCGATGATGCGCAGGATCTTCTTTTTCAGGTCCGCGACGCCGCCGTGGTGGTCGATCACCGTCTGCGCGTCGGGGTCGTAGTACAGGGAATTGATCGTGAAATCGCGCCGTGTGGCATCGTCGGCCAGGCTGCCATAGGTGTTGTCGCGCAGCACGCGGCCGTGCTCGTCGGTGGGCGCATCCGACAGGTCGGCTGTGCGAAAGGTAGAGACTTCGACGGTCTCCTGTCCGAACATCACGTGCACGATGCGAAAGCGCCGGCCGATCATGCGCGAGCGGCGAAAGGTCGCGTGCACCTGTTCGGGCGTGGCATTGGTCGCCACGTCGAAATCCTTGGGAACTCCACCGAGGAGCAGGTCGCGCACCGCGCCACCCACCACATAGGCTTCGTAACCGGCCTTGTGCAGGCCTTCGACGGTGCCAAGTGCTCCGCGCGACAGCTTGGCGCGGTCGATGCCGTGTTCAGCGGCAGTGAGGATCTTGGCTTTGCGGGAGCGCCCCTTCCTGGAGGTGGCGCGTTCGATCACCCGGGCAATGAACTTCTTCAGCATTGGCGCGATTCTACGCGGGATGGGGGGGCGCAATCGCCGCCGGGCTCAAATGGGGTCAGACCCCATTTCGAATCGGCAGGCAAACGCATTGGGGCGCGTTAAATGGGGTCTGACCCCATTTAATGCATTTAGCGCAGGCTGAGGACGGGCCAGTTGCGGGTGCGGGCCAGCGCGACCAGGGTGTCGTCGGGGTCGACAGCGACCGGGTGTGTGACCCGCTCGAGAAGTGGGATGTCGTTGCGCGAATCACTATAGAAGTGGCTCACCGGGAAATCGGCCAGGCGCTTGTTCATGGTCGCAAGCCAGGCTTCGACGCGCCGGATCTTGCCGTCCTGGAAGCTCGGTATGCCGCGCGGCTTGCCGGTGAATACGCCGTCGTGCTCCTCCAGGTCGCAGGCGATCAGGTGCGGGATGCCGAATGCACGCGCGATCGGTGCGGTGACGAAGGCGTTGGTCGCGGTGACGCAGCAGCACAGGTCGCCGGCGGCCAGATGCCGCTCCACCAGGGCACGCGCCTTGGCGCCGATGGCGGGACCGATCACCTCGGCCATGAAATCAGCGTGCCAGGCGTCGATCTCCGCGCGTGGCCGCCCGGCGATGGGAGCCAGTGCGAACAGCAGGTACTCGTGGATGTCGAGCGTGCCCGCCTTGTAGCGTTCGTAGAAATAGTCGTTGCGGCGGTCGAACTCGGCCGAATCGACGATGCCGCGCGCGACCAGGTAACGTCCCCAGGCGTGATCGCTGTCGATGGACAGGAGCGTGTTGTCGAGGTCGAAAAGGGCCAGGTTCACAGGGGCAGGGTCTGGTTTTGGTTGAGCAGTTCGCGCAAAAGCGGCAGGGTCACGGGCCGTTTGGCTTCCAGCGAGTAGGCATTGAGGGCATCGATCAGGGCGATCAGCCCGGGCATGTCGCGACGAGCGCGCGAGAGCAGGTAGCTACGCAGGTCCTCGCCCAGGGTCATGCCCAGCGCGGCGGCGTGGCGTGCCAGCGCGGCGCTCTTCTCGTCGTCGGACAGTGGCAAGACTTCAAGGGCCAGGCCCCAGGCGAGCCGGCTCTTCAGATCCTCGCGCAGCGCGAGTTCACGCGGCGCGGCCGACCCTGCGACCAGCAGCCAAGTCTCACCAGCGCGCGCGGCTTCGTAGCGGTTGAAGAGTGCGATCTGCTCCGCATCGTCGAGTGACTCGACATCGTCGCAGACCGAGTGTATGGGTGAACTCGCATGGCGCGCCTGCCATGCCTTGAGCAGATGGCTGCGGCCGCTGCCGGTCTCTCCCCACAGGTACAGGCAACGATCGGCAAGTACCGGGCTGCCGAACTCGCCCAGGCAGGCCACGAGAGCGACATTGCGACCGGCGATGAAATTGTCGAACGAAGGCGGCGGCGCGTCGATCAGCGCCAGCGGCATCTGGCGCATCACTTGATGCGGCCGTAGAAGCCGCTCTCGAAGTACAGGCGATTGACTCGCCGCAGCGCCACCAGCAGGACAGCACTGGCTGGTAGCGCCATGAGGACCCCGAAGAAGCCGAACACCTGGCCGAAGGCGAGCAGGGCGAAGATCACCGCCAGTGGATGCAGGCCGATGCGGTCGCCGACGATGCGTGGCGTCAGGTAAAAGCTCTCGATCACCTGACCCAGGCCGAAAATGACCGCGACCACGGCGACGCCGTTGATCGGGTTCTCGAATTGCAGCACCGCGACCATCAGCGCAAGTCCCAGGCCCGTGGCGAAGCCCAGATAGGGCACGAACACCAGAAGGCCGGTGATGATGCCGATTGGCAGCGCAAAGTCGACCCCTCCGATCACCAGTGCCAGCGCGTAGTACACGGCGAGGATGCCCATGACCGAGAGCTGGCCGCGCAGGAATTCGGCCAGCACCAGATCGATGTCGCGCGCGATGCCGCGCACTGCCTCGCTGTAGCGCCTTGGGATGAAGCGTTCGAGCCTCGCAATCAAGTCGTTCCATTCCAGGAGCAGGTAAAAGAGCACCAGCGGAATCAGGAGCAGGTTACCCAGGAGACCCGCGATCGCCAGTCCGCCGAGCTTGAGGGAGGCCAGCACGCGCGGCAGAAGGCCCTCGGCGCTCTGCCAGTGTTCGGACAGGAACTGCTTGATCGACTGCGCGTCGAACTGCAGCG
>JBJXGS010000231.1:0-26667 GCA_046160545.1 Burkholderiales bacterium | reverse complement strand
GATTACGTTCCTGCGCATCTTCATGGTGATCTCCTGGTGGACAAAAAAACGGGAAATGCCTTTGCGAAAAAAGTGCGCCCTAGCGGGGGACGCTCCCGGATTGCTTTTCAAGACGGATCTCGCCTGCATCGCCGACCCGGCCGCTCCAGCCCGGCGGCACCCAGGTGGTGGCGCTCATCTCCTCGATGATGCAGGGCCCGGCAAGCATCTGCTCCACAGTGAGCGCGGCGCGATCGTAGACAGGGGCGGCATGCAGGGCACCGCCGGCACGCACGCTGCGCTGCCCCATTGGCGCTCCCGGTGGTAATCCGGACGGCAAGGTCGGGTACCCCGGTGTCGCTGTTGCAACGTGGCCTAAGACGCGCAGATTTACCACCTCGATCGCCTTGTCGCGATCGAGCCGGCCGTATTCACGTTCGAAGGCCTGCTCGAAGCAGGCGCGGATCGCCTGTGCGCTGGCCTGCTGAGGAATCGCCACAGTCAGGTCATAGGACTGCCCGAGGTAGCGCGCATCGACCTGGCGCTCCACTGTCAAGCCGCTGGCATCGACGCCCTCGTCCGCGAACTCGCGCGCGATCTCCCCCGCCAGGCGGTCGTATAGCGGCTCGAACGCAGAGACGGAATCGTCATCCAGGCCGCGCAGGATGGTCAGGGCGCGATCCTTGAGGAGCCCGGAACACAGGGTGCCGAAAGCCGAGAACGCGCCGGGTACCGGCGGCACGATCACCCGCGGAATGCCGAGTTCGTCGGCGACGTCGCAGGCGTGCAGCGGCCCCGCGCCGCCGAACGGCAGCAGGGCGAAGTCGCGCGGGTCGAACCCGCGCGCCACCGACACCTCGTAGATCGCCGCGGACATGCGAGCGTTGGCCACGCGCAGGATGCCCTCCGCCATGGTCTCGGGGTCGGTTTGCCGCTCTGTGGCGAGGCGCGCGACCGCGTCGCGCGCCAGCCGCGCGTCGATATCGAGGGTCGCGCCGAGCTTCTGTGCGGCGCCCAGCCGGCCCAGCACGACATTGGCGTCGGTCAGCGTCGGCTGGTCGCCGCCGCGGCCATAGCATGCCGGCCCGGGCGTCGAACCGGCGCTCTCGGGGCCGACCATGAGGCTGCCACCGGCGTCGAGGCGGGCGATGCTGCCGCCGCCTGCGCCGATGGTGTGAATGTCGAGCTGCGGGCAGCGGATGATCATGCCCTGCAACACGGTCTCGCGCTTGAGCGGCCAGGCGGCTTCGGCCACCAGTGCGACGTCCGAACTGGTACCGCCGACATCGTAGGTGATGTAGTTGGCCTGGCCCAGGCGCGCCATCAGATGCCGCGCGGCGGTCAATCCGCCGGCCGGGCCGGACAGCATGGTGCGCACCGGTGTGCGCGCTACAGCGGCGGCGGACATCAGGCCGCCATGCGAGGCCATGGTGTAGAAAGGGCCGGTGTAGCCGTCGCGACGCAACTCCGCCACCAGCTTGGCGACATAGCGCGCCATCACCGGCATCACGTAGGCATTAGCCACGCAGGTCGAAAAGCGCTCGTACTCGCGCGCTTCGTTGACCACGTCGGCCGAGGCGCACACATGGTCGAAGGCCTGGCGCAGCCGCGTCACCGCGGCGGACTCGTTGGCCTGGTTGGCGTAGGAATTGAGAAAGCAGACGGCAACGGCTTCGATGTCGCGCGCGCGCATGGCCGGGATCAGTGCGTCTAGCGCCGTAGCGTCGGGCGCAGTGGCCACGCTGCCATCTGGATTGACGCGCTCGTCGACGGCGTGGCGGTCCTGCCGCATCGCCAGGGGCGCGGTCTTGCGAAAGTACGGGTCGTACAGCGACCCCGGCGTCAGGCGAGTCGTGCGGCCCAGCTCGATCACATCACGAAAGCCGCGCGTAGTCACCAGGGCAGTACGGGCGCCGCGCCGCTCCAAAAGAGCGTTGGTGGCCACCGTCGTACCGTGCATGATCAGTTCGATGGCCCCGGGCGCGACCGCCGACTGCGCAAGCGCGGCACGCACGGCGCGATCGGGGCTGGCGCGGTCGGACAAGGCCTTGAATGCGGCGGTGGCGCCCGAATCGAGGTCGAACACCGTCAAGTCGGTGAAGGTGCCACCGACATCGATGCCGATCAGGAAACGGCCCGCCATGGAAGGTCAGGCCTTGAGGAATTCGCGACAGGCCTCGTCGATCGCCGGCAAGGTGTCCTCGAGGTCGCGCTCGGTGTGGGCGATCGAGACGAAGCGGCGATTGCCGGGCAGGACGAACAGTCCCTGGCGGATCAGCTGGCGCTCCAGGCGCATCAGGCTGGCGCTGTCGGCGGCCAGCACGTCGGCGTAGCAGGTCGGCTCGCGGTCGGTGAACAGCATGTGCCACATCGATCCGTAGCCGAACACCAGCACGCGCATGCCGTGGCGGTCAAAGATCTGTTGCAGACCGCGCCGCAATTCCGCGGCGAGCCCGTTGACCCGCTCGTACACGCCGGCGGCCGACAGGGTCTCGATTGCGGCGATGCCGGCCGCTGCGCCCAGGCAGTGGCCTTGCAGGGTGCCGTTCTGGTAGACGTAGCCCGGCTTGCCCTTGTTCGAGGGATTGGCCTGGTCCATGATGTCGGCGCGGCCGGCCAGCGCGCCGACCGGCAGACCGCTGCCGATGATCTTGCCGTAGGTCGCCAGGTCTGGCTTGATGCCGAACAACGCCTGGGCGCCACCGAGGCCGTAGCGAAATCCCGTGACCACCTCATCCAGGATCAAGAGCACGTCATGCGCCCGTGTGAGTTCGCGGAGCCCTTCCAGGAAACCCGGCTTGGGCATGATGATGCGCTGGATCGGCTCGACGATGACCGCAGCGAGTTCGTGCGCGTGCCGCGCGACGATGCGGCGGGTCTCCTCGAGGTCGTTGAATGGCGCCACCAGCATCAGGTCCTGCACTTCCTGCGGGATGCCTGCGGTGTCGGGTTGCGGCTGCGGGAAGGCCGCCTGCTTCTTTGGCGCCGTCGACAGCTGCGCATAGTCGTGCACGCCGTGATACGCGCCTTCGAACTTGAGGATCTTCTTCTTGCCGGTGAAGGCGCGCGCCAGGCGCATGGCATGAAAAGTGGAGTCCGACCCCGAGGTGGTGAAGCGCACGCGCTCCGCGCAGGGCACCAGATTGCAGAACATCTCGGTCAGGCGCAGTGACGCCTCGTTCAGGTAGGCGAAGAAGTGGGTACCCTTGATCGCCTGCTCGGTAACCGCGCGCACGATTGCCGGGTGCGCGTGACCGAGGAACAGCGATCCGGAGCCCAGGCAGTAGTCGATGTACTCGTTGCCGCTGGTGTCCCAGAAGCGGCCACCCTTGCCGTGGCTGAAGACGAACTTGGCGTCGTCCGGCAGGGCATTGCCGCCCAGCGCCCCGCCGGGCAGCAGGCGTTGCGCGAGGGCGAACTGGCGCCGTTCGGTATCGGACAGGCGTCCTTGCCTGCCCAGGTTTGCATTGAGGGTTTCGCTCATGTGGCGGGCTTTCTCGTGTCGGGTGAAAAATGGGAATCGAGCGGCCGCAGGCGCAGGCCGTCGCGTGGCAGAACATCTACAAGCGTGTCGGAAACGCAGATCTCGGCGCCAGCAGGCGCCACGGTTTGCACCCACAGGCGCACGGCCGGGCCGCTTGACGCGAAGAGCTCAACGAGTCGCCCCGGTACGATTCCCAACGGCCCTGCCAGGCTCGCGCTGAGCGTGCAATGCACCGACGATGCGAGCGGTGCGAAGCTGACCTTGACCGGGGTGTCCCGGCGAGCGCCACTTGCGCGCGCAAGCTCGCCGTTCGGGCCCAGCGTCGCACCGTAGGCACGAAGCCCGTCGGCCGTGATCAGGCCTTCGACGAGATCGTCACGAATCCGGTCCAGCGGCCGACCGGTGGGAGGACCGAAGCCGCCACCACCGGAACTCATCATGCACAAAACATCGCCCTTCTCCAGCAGGAAATTGGCCACCTTGCCCGGGAACTCCGAAACCTCCAGCGCGGCGCCTCCGCGCCGGACCTCGTAGCGATTCGGCGCGCCGGACTCCCCGCCGTTGACCCCGCCCGGAGGCATCAGGTTGCGATCGGAGAGCAGCGAATAGCGCAGGCCGTCGCCCAACACTTCGACGCGACGCACCAGTCCGCAGCCACCGCGCGAGGTTCCCGGGCCGCCGGAGTCCGGACGGATCTCGTTCTGCAGAACACGCAGCGGATACAGCACCTCGACCATCTCGGACGACTGGATCGAGACGTTCTCGCCTTCGTTGAAGGCGCGCACGGCATGGTTGCCGTCCGCGCCCGCCCAGCCGCCGGTGCCGCCGGACGGGTACTCGTAGAAGATGAACGAACGATCGCGGCGCAGGTCGTGGCCGCCGATATAGGTGTGGTTGGAAGTGCCGCGCACATCGCCGGTGAGGCGCTCGGGGATGACCTTGGCGAGCGCACCCATGACGGCCGCATCGGCGGCGAAGCGCACCTCGTTCAGTCCGCCGCAGGGCGCCGGAAAGCGCGCGTTGAGGATGGTGCGCTCGGGAACCGTGACGCGAATCGGCCGCAGCGTACCCGAATTGATCACGCCGGCGGGGTCGAGAAAACTCTTGATGATGGTCAGCATCGAGGTGGGGCCGATTGCCGGCCCCGCATTCAGCGGCGCGGCCACCTGCGCTGAGGTGCCGGTGAAATCGGCGTGGATCTGCTCGCCCTCGACAGTCAGAGTCACGCGCACGTGCAGCGGAAAGTTCTCGGCACTGTTGCCATCGAGATACGCGATGTGGCGATAGACGCCATCAGGCAGGCCGGCCAGCGCCGCGCGCATGCGCTTCTCCGAGGCGTCGAGCAGATCGCCGATCGCCGTCTGCACGGTGGCCTTGGTGTAGCGCGCCAGCAGCGCGCGGACCCGGCGTTCGGCGACCCGGCAGATGCCCAGCACGGCGTGAAAGTCAGCGACCGCCTCGTTGGACACCCGCACGTTGTCGAAGATCATGCGCATGAGCTCGGACTGACCGGACTTGTCGATGCGCACGTTGTCCAGGCGCAGCCCTTCGTGCAGGATTTCGCGGGCCGCCCCCGAAAGGCTGCCCGGCGTCATCCCGCCGATGTCCGCCCAATGCGAACGGATCACTACGAAGAGCAGCAATTCACCGTCCTCGAACACCGGCCACACCACGGCGACGTCGTTCAGGTGGGTGCCGCCAGTGTACGGGTCGTTGTGCAGGAAAAGGTCGTCTTCGCCGATACGCTGATGGGTCTGCAGCAGGCGTTCGACACTCGCGGCCACCGGAATGACATGAAAAGGATGGTCTTCGCCCGATTGCGCAATCAACTGGCCGCGCGCGTCGACCAGCACGCATGAGAAATCGTAGCCTTCGTAGATGATCGACGAGTAGGAGGAGCGCACCATCGAACGCCGCATCTCGCGAACGATCGATGCCAGCGCCTCGCGGACCACGGCTGCGGTGACGAAGTCGCTCACTTCAGTCCCGCGCGGTCATCATCAGCCGGGATGTGCGGTTCGATCGCCGCCCACGAATTGCGTATCAGCGTGGCGGTAATGTCGCGCGCGCGCGGTGCGTCATGGGCACGGATCGCCGCGAGGATGCGCCGATTGCCCGGCAGCGACACGCGCATGAGCTCCGGAACCTTCTGGTAGGCGATGTAGCGGTAGCGCAGCGCCTGCTTGCCGATGCCGTCGAGCAGGCGCATCAGGGTCAGGTTGCCGCTGGCGACATGGATGCGCGTGGTGAACGCGACGTTTTGCGTGAAATACCCGCGCACGTCGCCGCCGGCCAAGGCCTGTGCCATGTTCTCGACGATCGCCTGCAGTTCGGCCAAGTCGGCCGCACCGGCATGCATGGCCGCCTGATAGGCGGCCAGGCCCTCGAGCTCGATGCGGCAGCCCTGCACTTCGGCAAGGTCGCGACGGCCGACTGGCGTCACGCGGATGCCGCGTCGGGCCGACAGCACCACCAGACCATCGGCTGCAAGCAGCCGAAACGCTTCACGCACCGGCGAGCGGCTCAGGCCGTAGCGCGCACTGATGTCCTCTTCAGTCAGGCGCGCGCCGGGCGCGATCTCGCAAAAGACGATCTCGGACTGGAGGAAACGCGCCAGCTCGGAGGCCAGCACTCCTGAGGGCCGAAACGTCGCCGGGGCGGCCGTGGCCGCTGCGCGCGAAGCGCGGGCGGGTGGCGCGGGGAGCTGGCCGGGGAGGGAACGCATCGGCAAGCGGCGCACGCCGCTCCTCGATCAATCTGGAATTGTCGATTGTATACAAACGACGAGAGCAGTCAAGCCACGTGGCCCCGGCGTCCTCCAGCGGGAGGACCGCGGCGCAACAGTGTCAGGCGCCGGCTGCCGCCTTGACCGCGCCGGCGGCAGCGATGCCGTCGGCCATCGCATGACTCAGCAGGCCGCCGTGGCCGGAACGCACCGCCCCGACCGCATACACGCCTGGCATGGTGGTTTGCAGGCGCAGGTCGGTGATCAGATGGCCGCCGGCATCGCGCTTGGCCGCATCCGGAACGAAGTCGCACACCGGCTCGAGCCCGACATAGGCGAAGAGTCCAGCACAGGCGATCTCTCGCGCGGCACCGGCCGCGCGTACCCGCACACCCTCGACGCCCTGCGTGCCGAGCACCGCCTCGACCTCGGTATTCCAGTGAATGGTGATGTTCGCGTGCCCGGCCAGCTGGTCCACCAGATGCTGGCGCGCGCGAAACGCCGGCCCGCGGTGCACCAGATGGACCTGGCGCACATAGCCGGCCAGGACCGCGGCCTCCTGCAACGCCGAGTCGCCGCCGCCGACGACCACCACATCCTTGCCGCCGTACATCGGACCATCGCAGTCCGCGCATTGTGAGATGCCGAGATCGATCAGGTCCGCCTCGCCGGGCACGCCCAGGCGCTTCAGGCGCGCGCCGGAAGCGACGATGATCGCGCGCGCCCGATGAACTTCGCCCTCGGCATGCACCGCCAAAAGCTCACCGTCGGGTTCGATCTTGCTCACCGCGGCATTGACGTTCTGCGCGCCGAGATCGGCGATTTCCATCATCATGTTCGCGGCGACTTCACTCCCGGAGCCTTCAATCTCGCCGTCCAGGTGATTGATGTTCATGATGAGGCCGCCGAAGAATTGCGCTTCGACCGTGGTTGTGGCAAGGCCCTGCTGGCACGCGTGGCGCGCAGCGGTCAGTCCGGCGATTCCGGTGCCGATGACGATGAGGTCGACGAATTTGGACATATTGATTCAAGGTGCGCGTTGGTTGAATTGGTATCCCAGTGTCGCGCAATCGACGCGCCTTGGTCAATCCGTTCAAGGTGGCGCCGCATCGGATGCACGCCATTCGACAGCCCGCTAGCGGTCGCGCCAGACCTTCCAGGGCGTCGCGCCGCGCGCTTCCATGTCATCGAAGGCGCGTTTGTCCTTGAAGGTGTCCATCGCGGCCCAAAAGCCTTCATGGCGATAGGCCATGAGCCGCCGTGCGGCGATGAGCCGCTCAAAGGGCGCTGCCACCAGGTCCTCGCCGGCGCCGATATAGTCGAAGATCTCCTGCCGGAAGGCGAAGAATCCGCCGTTGACCCAGACCCCGGAGTCGCGCGCGCTGCGCAAGGCAGCCACGAGCCCGTCCTCGCCCGGTGTCACGGTGTGGAAACTGTGTTGTGGCCGCACGCAAGTCAGGCTCGCGACGTGTCCCGCACGGTGAAACCTGTCGAGGCAGTCATCGAGCGGCAGGTCCGACAACCCGTCGCTGTAATTCGCCAGGAAGCAGGCCTCGCCGGCCAGGCGCTCGCGAACGGCGACCAGACGCTCGCCGATCGAGGCCTCCGTGCCGGTGTCGACGCAATCGATGTTCCAGTCCGGAACATCGCTGCCCGCGATGCGCATGGATCGGCCGTACTCGGCGACGTAATGGCGAATCTGCTCGCCCCGGTATCCCAGGCAGAGGATGAAATCGGTGTGGCCGTAATGGGCGTAGTACTTCATGAGGTGCCACAGGATCGGCCGCTCGCCGATCGCGACCATGGGCTTGGGCATGGTCTCCGAATGCTCGCGCAGCCGCGTGCCGAGCCCGCCGCAGAAGAGGACGACCTTCATGTGCGTGAAGCCCCTGCCGTTTCCTCGATGAGGTCGTGGGCGAGCAGGGTCGCGGCGGCCGCCTCGACATCCTCGGCTGGCAGTCCGGCCCGCTCGGCAATGTCGGCCAGCCCGTGCCTGCCGTCGGCAAGGTTCAAGACCCAGAGGATCGCAGCCTCGAGGCGATCGCGCCGCATTTCGCCGCCTAGCGCGCCGTAGAGGCCGCGCCGGCCGAGCTGCGGCTCGCCTTTGGGCGATTTGTTGACAAAGAAACGCTCGCCCTCGAGCTCGGCAAAGATTTCCTGACACGCTGCCAGCGACGCGGCCAGATGCGCCGGCGCGACAAGCGACAGATCGTCGGCCGAGGTGTGGTACTCGGGGAAAGTGCCGGCGGGGCTGCGCGAGAGCCTCCCGACCGGCAGGTCGAAACCGGGCGAGCAATACTGCCGTTCGTCGTAGCCGTCCGGCGAGAAGGGCAGGATGCGATGCGAGCCAAGCGCGCGCAGCACGCGCGTCGCGGCACCGTCGATCGCGCTATCGCCGCGCCGGCTGCGCTTGTAGGTAAGCGCTCCGGCATCCCCCAGGCAGCTCAGCACCAGGCCGTGGCGTATGCGCGGCAGGACCGCAGCATTGCGCGACAGCCAGGCGATTGCGCCGATCGTCCCCGGGGCGAAGACGAAGCGGTAGGTGTAGCGCCGCGGCCGGCTGCCGATTTCGCGCGCGAGGTGGGCGGCGATGGCCACGCCTGACAAATTGTCGTTGGCCAGAGAGGGGTGGCAGACGTGGCAGGACACGAGGATTTCCTCGTCCGTCGCGCCGCGCAACAAGGCTTCGCCATAGACCAGTGCGCCGGGTGCGAGCGTGGCATCGATGCAGACCTCGTATTCGTCCTCGGGCAACGCATCGAGGGCGCGCTGGCTCAGGCAAAAGCCCCAGTTCTCCTTGTAGTAGGAGGTACGGTAGGGGATCAAATCAGGCTGCCCGGGCAGCGTATGAAGATGGGGTCGCAGTTCTGCCAAGGACATGCGCCGCCGGACCGGCAGGCTGTATCCGACTACATGCAGGTTGGAACGCCGGAAATCGACCACCCGACGGCCGTTGCGGTCTGCGATCCAGGCATCGCGGATGTTCCACTCCGGCGGAATCGTCCAGTCCAGCGCCGCTGTGCCGCTCGGCAGGGCATGGATCGTGAGCGGGACTATGCGCTGCAGTCGCGCCAGGGTCTCGCGCACGCCATCGCCGGTGATGCTGCGGCACAGGGGATAGAGCTCGGCCACCAGATCGTAGATTTCGCGTCCCGGCGCGTTCGCCTCGGAATCGACGAACGCGGCGCCGCTTGGCGGTTGCGGTGGCGTGGCAGGAAAAGAAGAGGCCTCGGACATGAGCTGTCCAGCGTAGCACGGACGGCGGCAGTCAGCGCGCTAATATCGCCCGGCCCTCCCGTCCCGCACT
The DNA here is from genome assembly GCA_046160545.1 of Burkholderiales bacterium. Taxonomy (GTDB): domain Bacteria; phylum Pseudomonadota; class Gammaproteobacteria; order Burkholderiales; family JAEUOS01; genus JAEUOS01. The sequence continues at coordinate 17,172 of JBJXGS010000231.1, read as the reverse complement.
TCCCGCTCCCCACATGCCGCTACCACCGGCCGCAACCCGCGCCCAGAAGTGCACCCGCACCCGGCTCTCGGGCGGCCCCTCTGCACCCGTCTGGGCGATCGCAGTGTTCGCGCACAACGAAGCAGGCCGTGTCGCTCATGCGTTGGCGAGCATCGCCGCGGCCGCCGGCGGACGCGAGGTCGAGATTTTCGTGCTTGACAACGGCAGCAGCGACGCCACCGCAGATGAGGTGCACGCCTTAGCGGCCAGCGTGCCGTACCTCAACCTGGTCGAGATCACGCTGGGTGACAAGGCCAATGCCTGGAACCTCTTTGTCCACGATCTCGCCCTGCGCGATGACGGCAGTGCTTTCGAGCTCTGCTTTTTCATGGACGCAGACGTGACGCTGGAGCGCGACGCCATGGACATACTCGCGTTCACGCTCGAGGAAATGCCCGGGGCTCTGGCCGCCGGCGGCATGCCCGCCAATGGCCGCGACCGCGATGCATGGCGCGCCCGCATGGTCGCCAACGGCATGCTGGCCGGCAATTTCTACTGCCTGCGCGGCACATTCGTGGCCGGCCTGCGTGCGCAGGGCGTACGCCTGCCCGTCGGCCTGATCGGTGAAGACTTCCTGGTCTCGTGGCTGGTGGTGCAGCGCATCGGCGCACCGGCTCCGCTACCGTCAGCCGCCGAAGTAAGGCTCATTCCTGGTGCACCTGCGAGTGTGCGGATCGTTGCGGCCGCGCCAACGCCATGCGTGTTTCATCAGTCGGCGCAGTTCCGCTTTCGTTCACTGTCGCCATGGCGGCCGGGCGACATCCGCATCTACCTGCGCCGCAAGTGGCGCTATACCCTGCGCGGCCTGCAATTCCAGATGCTGACCCAGATGCTCGCGCGCTTCGGAATCGCGGCCATGCCGGCCAATGTCGACGAGCTCTACCGCGACGCGCCCTTGCCGTCGCGTCTGCAATGGGCCGGGATCGATACCCTCATGCGCACGGCGGCGGTGCTGCGCATTCGCGCGCAGCGTCGGCGCGCCCAGGCAACGCTGGACGGTTTGCCCTGATCAAAGACAGGCGCCGAACAAAGGCCCGGCACCGCAGGCGCCGGGGCCAGTCTGCCGACAGAGGGCTGCGTCGGGCGATGTAACAGCCGGCCGCAAGCCGGCCCGAACGTCGATCCCTAGAACGGAATATCGTCGTCCATGTCGTCGAATCCGCCGGCCGGCTGCTTCTTGGCCGCTGCCGGTCGCGACGCGCCGCCCGCGGGTGCAGCACCGGAAGCACGGCCACCGCCCTCGTCCATCGGTGCCCCACCCATGCCCTCGCGGCTGCCCAGCATCTGCATCTGGTCGGCGACGATTTCGGTGGTGTACTTTTCCTGGCCGTCCTTGTCCTGCCACTTGCGGGTGCGCAGGCGCCCCTCGACGTAGATCGAGCGGCCCTTCTTCAGGTACTCGCCGGCGATCTCGGCCAAGCGACCGTTGAAGACGATGCGGTGCCACTCGGTCTCTTCCTTCTTCTCGCCGCTGGTCTTGTCCTTCCATTGGCGACTGGTGGCGATGGTGACGTTGGCAAACGCGTCACCCGACGGGGCGTAGCGGACTTCGGGGTCGCGGCCGAGGTTGCCGACCAGAATGACTTTGTTGACTGAGGCCATGCTTGAGTTCTCCTTCCACACGTGTCGCGCTCCCCGGACGGGCCGGTTCGCGCATCGAAAAAGCGGCGATGAACCTGAGGAACATCATCACCGCACCAAAGAGAAACACCGATTCGAAAGGCTGTATACTTTACCAGTATTTCGCCCAAAATGCAACCCGCAGCCAACCCCGGTGCCTGGGTCGTATTGTAGACGCCGGGCGCCGCCCGTGTTTCGAGTGGGGACACCGGGTTTGCAGAGGAGAAAGCGCGATCCGCTATAGTAGCGGGTTGGTTTTTTCACACCCCCCCATTCCCACAGCGCATAGACAGACGACAGTCCGATGGCCGACATCCGCATCCGCGGCGCACGCACGCACAACCTCAAGAACGTCAATCTCGACCTGCCGCGCGACCGGCTGATCGTGATCACCGGCTTGTCGGGTTCGGGCAAGAGTTCGCTCGCCTTCGACACCCTCTACGCCGAGGGCCAGCGGCGCTACGTGGAGTCGCTGTCGGCCTACGCGCGGCAGTTCCTGCAGTTGATGGAAAAACCGGACGTGGACTTGATCGAGGGCCTCTCGCCGGCGATCTCGATCGAACAAAAGGCCACCAGCCACAACCCGCGCTCGACTGTCGGCACGGTGACCGAGATCCACGACTACCTGCGCCTGCTCTACGCCCGCGTCGGCATACCGCACTGCCCGGAGCACCAGTTGCCGCTGGCGGCCCAGTCGGTCGCGCAGATGGTCGACCATGTGCTGGCGATGCCGGCGGAGGCGCGTGTGGCCATCCTGGCGCCGGTGGTGGCCGAGCGCAAGGGGGAGTTTGCCGATCTCATCGACGACATGCGTTCGCAGGGCTTCGTGCGCCTGCGCGTGGACGGCAAGATGGTCGAGATCGATGCGGTGCCGCCGCTCAAGAAGACCCACAAGCATTCCATCGACGTGGTCGTCGACCGGATCAAGGTCGACCCCGCCTTGAAGCAGCGCCTGGCCGAGTCCTTCGAGACCGCGCTACGCATCGCCGAGGGTCGCGCGCTGGCGCTCGAACTCGACACGGCAAAGGAGCACCTTTTCTCGGCCAAGTTCTCCTGCCCGGCCTGCGGCTATTCGATCGCCGAGCTCGAGCCGCGCCTGTTCTCCTTCAACAATCCCATGGGCGCCTGCCCGACCTGCGACGGCCTGGGCGTGATCCAGTTCTTCGACCCCAAGCGCGTGGTGGCGTTTCCGCACCTGTCGCTGGCCTCCGGCGCGATCAAGGGCTGGGACCGGCGCAACCAGTTCTACTACCAGATGCTGCAGTCGCTGGCCGCGTACTACGAGTTCGAACTCGAAGTGTCGTTCGAGAAGATGGCGCAGAAAACCCAGGACCTGATCCTCAAGGGCTCGGGCAAGGAAAAGATCCCGTTTCACTACATCAACGACCGCGGCCGCACGGTCGTGCGCGAACACGCCTTTGAAGGTGTCATCCCCAACCTGGAGCGGCGCTACAAGGAAACCGACTCGACGGTGGTGCGCGAGGAACTCGCCAAGTACATCAGCAACAAGACCTGCCCGGACTGCGGCGGCAGCCGGCTGCGCGAGGAAGCGCGCAATGTCAAGGTGGGCGGCGAGACCATCTACTCTGTCTCGGGCAAGCCACTCAAGGAAGGCCTGGGGTTTTTCAAGAACCTGTCACTCGAGGGCGCCCGCGCGCAGATCGCCGACAAGATCGTCAAGGAGATCGCCGCGCGCATGACCTTCTTAAACGACGTCGGGCTGGAGTACCTGTCGCTGGACCGCTCGGCCGAGACCCTGTCGGGCGGTGAGGCGCAGCGCATCCGCCTGGCTTCGCAGATCGGGTCCGGCCTGACCGGTGTCATGTATGTGCTGGACGAGCCCTCGATCGGCCTGCACCAGCGCGACAACGATCGGCTGCTCAAGACCTTGAAGCACCTGCGCGACCTGGGCAACACCGTGATCGTGGTCGAGCATGACGAAGACGCGATCCTGTCGGCCGACCATGTCATCGACATCGGTCCCGGCGCCGGGGTGCACGGTGGCGAGATCGTCGCGCAGGGTACTCCGCAAGAAATCATCGACGCACCAAACAGCCTGACCGGCGCCTTTTTGTCCGGTCGGCGCGAAATCCGCACTCCTGCCAAGCGTGCCAAGCCGGATCCAAAGCGGATGCTCAAGGTCATCGGCGCGCGCGGCAACAATTTGAAGGACGTGACCCTGGACCTGCCGGTCGGGCTCATCACCTGCGTGACCGGCGTGTCCGGCTCGGGCAAGTCGACCCTTATCAACGACACGCTGTACCACCAGGTCGCGCATCACCTGTATGCCTCCTCGACCCCGGCGGCCGAGCACGACCGCATTGCCGGGCTGGAGCACTTCGACAAGGTCATCGCCGTCGACCAGAGCCCGATCGGGCGCACGCCGCGCTCCAACCCGGCCACCTATACCGGTCTCTTCACCCCGATCCGCGAACTCTTCGCCCAGGCGCCGGCCTCGCGCGAGCGCGGCTACGAGCCCGGGCGCTTTTCCTTCAACGTCAAGGGCGGACGCTGCGAGGCCTGCCAGGGCGACGGCGTCATCAAGGTCGAGATGCACTTCCTGCCGGACGTCTACGTGCCCTGCGACCTCTGCCACGGCAAACGCTACAACCGCGAGACCCTGGAAGTCCAGTACAAGGGGCGCAACATCACCGAGGTTCTCGGCATGACCGTCGAGGACGCCTATGAATTCTTCAAGGCGGTGCCCGTAGTGGCGCGCAAGCTCTCCACCCTCCTGGACGTGGGCCTGGGCTACATCAAGCTTGGCCAGTCGGCCACCACGCTATCAGGCGGCGAGGCGCAGCGCGTCAAACTCTCGCTGGAACTGTCCAAGCGCGATACCGGCCGCACGCTCTACATCCTGGACGAACCGACCACCGGCCTGCACTTCCAGGACATCGACCTCCTCTTGACGGTGCTGCACAAGCTGCGCGACGGCGGCAACACCATCGTCATCATCGAGCACAACCTGGACGTGATCAAGACCGCCGACTGGATCGTCGACCTGGGGCCGGAGGGCGGCGACGGCGGCGGACGCATCATCGCCACCGGTACGCCCGAGGAAGTCGCGGGCGTCAAGGGCAGCTACACCGGGCGCTACCTCGCGCCGCTTTTCAAGCAAAAGAAAAAGGCCGCCTGAGGCGGTCGGCCCGACTGCCTACCCGGCCGCGCGTTGCGCTGGTCGGGCGATCGCTGCGGCCTGCGCGACCATGTAGCGCGCCAGCTGCAGGTGCTGGCGCGGCACGGTGGCCACGCGCTCGGCCGCTGGATGTGCCTGCTCGGTTGCGTAGCGGGCCACCACCTCTGATGCCCAGGCAATCTCTTCGGCGGAGGGCGAGAACACTTCATTGGCCACGCCGGTCTGCGGCGGGAACAGCACCACCCAGCCGTCGAAACCCATGCGCTTGGAAAGCGCCATGGCCGCGCGCCCGGCCTCCAGGTCGCGCGGGTCCTTGAGCATCGCCGCGTCACACACTGTCCAGCCGTGGGCGCGCGCGACCGCGACGGTCTTGGGGCGGATCCAGGTCAGGTGGTCCTGGCTGGGTTCGCCGCGCTGGCCGAACAGCGCCCCCGAGGAATGCACCTCGAGCGCATAGTCGTTCACGCCCACCATGAGGCCGGTGACCAGGGTCGCGGCACGCGCGATGGCCTCCAGATCGCACAGCGCGGCCGGTGTCTCGACGTCGAGCAGCACCTCGGGCACCGCCAGCCCCGGACGCAGCGAGGCCAGCAGGCGCTCGAAATGGATCACGTCGCCGGCTGAGCGCAGTTCCGCGAAGGTCACCGAGTCGACGCCTGTCTCGAGCACCATCTCCAGGTCCGCGATGAGCCATGGCGAGTCGATCGCGTTGACCCGCACGTTGACCTCGCGCTGGTCGGGGTCGCGCTGCGCCAGCTGCGCACGCAGGGTGTCGCGCGCGCGCCGCTTGGCGACATCGTCGAACGGGACACTGTCCTGCAGGTCGAACATGAGCACATCGGCGCCGGCGGCGCGCGCCTTGGCGATCTTGCGCTCGTCACCCGCCGGCACGAGCAGCATGGAGCGGCGGATCTTCATGGGCGCCGGCACGGAATCAGCGTCCCTTGAAATTCGGTTCGCGCTTTTCGGCAAAGGCGCTCGCGCCTTCGCGCAGGTCCTCGGTCTCCCAGAGCATGCGATTCATCACCAGTTCCATGCGAATGCCGGTGTTGAGGTCGACGTCGCGGGCGCGGATGGCGAGCTCCTTGGCCGCCTGGACCGCCAGGGGAGCATTGCGGCAGATGCGCCGCGCCACCTCGAAGGCGGACTCCATGAGTTTCCCGGGTTCGACGATGCGATTGATCAGTCCCCAGCGTGCGGCGGTCTCGGCATCGATCGCGTCGCCGGTGAGCATGAATTCCATCGCGATCGGATACGGCAGCTGGCCGAGGATGCGCTGCGTTGCGCCGTTGCCCGGCACCAGCCCGCGCTTGACCTCAGCCAGCGCAAAGCGCGCGCCGGGCACAGCGATGCGCACGTCAGTGGCCAGCAGCATGCACACCCCGCCCCCCATGCAGGCGCCGTTGACGGCCGCGACGACCGGTTTCCAGATCTCCATGCCGCGATTGAGGATCAAATCCTTTTGCGTGAGCCACATCTCCGACAAGGGCACCGGATTGGGCAGCAGGGACTTGATGTCGGCGCCGGCGCAGAAGGCCCGGTCGCCCGCGCCGGTAACGACCGCGGCGCGGATGCCCGCGTCGTCGCGCACCCGCGCCCATGCCTCCGACAGCAGGTGATAGTGCTCCTCGTCGAGCGCATTGCGGCGCTCGGGCCGGTTGATCGTGATCAGGGCGATCCTGTCCTCGATGACGAAATCGATCGGCATGGCGGCTTCCTTGCGATGGTTGGCTTACTCGGGCTCGATCCCGGCCTCGCGCACCTTCTTGCCCCAGCTGACAAGCTGTTGCTTGACGTACTCGCCGAAGGCGGCGGGGTCCAGTGGCATCGGGTCGAGGTTGGAAGCCTGCATGCGCTGCCGGAAATCGGGGCGGTTCAATACTCTCTGCAGCGCACCGCTTACTTTATCGACGATCGGGCGCGGCAGGTTGGCCGGTCCGAACATGCCGGTCCAGGCGGCCATGTCGAAGTCCTGCACCCGCATGACCTCTTCCACGGTGGGCAGGTCCGGCGCCAGCGCCGAACGTCGCGAGCCGGTCAGGGCGAGTGCGCGCAGGCGCTTGGCGGCCACATGCGGCTGGCTCGATGCGAGGTCCACCACCAGGAACTGCACGCGTCCGGAGATGACCTCGGTCATCGCCTCAGGGCTGCCCTTGAAGGGCACCGCGGAGGCCTCCATGCGGAACAGACGGTTGAGGGTTTCGCCCGGAACGCGAAACACCGTGCCGCTGTACCCGTAGAACACCTTGCCGCGGTTGGCCTGCGACCAGCTGACGAGCTCGGGCAGGCTCTTCACGGGCAGGTCGGCGTTGATCGCGACGATGAAGGGAATCCCGGCCACACCGCCGATGGGCGTGAAGTCGGCGATCGGGTCGTAGCTGAGCGACTTGAAGACGTGCGGGTTGACCGAGTGCGACGAATTAGCAGTCAGCTGCAGCGTGTAGCCGTCGGGCGCGGCGGCCTTGACGATATCGGAGGCGATGCGCACCGCCGCACCCGGCCGGTTCTCCACCACGATGGGCTGGTTGAGTTCCTTTTGCAGTTCCTGGGCGATCAGCCGCGTGGTGACGTCGGTACCGCTGCCCGGCGGATAACCGATGACGATCTTGATCGGGCGCGAGGGGTAGTTGTCCTGCGCGGCCAGGTCTGCGCCGGACAGGGCGGCGGCGGCGACAACGGCAAGCATGTAGAGCGTCTGTTTCCGTAGCATCGTGTGCCTCCTGTGATGGGAACCGGACCGCGCGTCGGCGGCTCCTTGTTATTTGAGCAACTTGCGCGCAATCAGTATGCGCTGGATGTCGTTGGCGCCCCCGCCGATCTGGGCGTGGCGCAGGTAACGGTAGAACAGGGTCAGCGGCAGTTCGAGGGACTGGCCCATCGCGCCGTGGATCTGGATGGCGGTGTCCAGGCAGCGCGCGCCCCACTCGCCCGAGCACAGCTTGATCAATGCCGCCTCCGCGCGCACATCCTCGCCACTGTCGGCACGTGCGGACATCGTGTAGGTCATCGAGCGCAGCGCCTGAATGTCGACGTACATGTCGGCCAGCTTGAACTGCACACCCTGGCGTTCGGAAAGCAGTTGCCCGAATGTCGAACGCTGCTTGGCCCACTCGACCGACATGTCGAGCGCGCGCTGCATCTTGCCCAGCGCGTAGGGCCCGCGCAGCAGGCGGTCGTGGATGGTGAGCCAGACCTGGCCCAGGGTGAAGCCCTTGCCCACCTCGCCCAACACATCCTCGTCGGGAACGTAGCAGTTCTCGAAGTGCACGATGTGCTGCTTGGCCGTGGGTCCCAGCCAGGTCGGAATACCCGGCACCTGCACCTTCACGCCGGGATTGCGCCGCTCGACCAAAAACATCGTGATGCCGCCGCGCTGGCGCTTGTCTGGGTCGGTGAGCGCCTGCAACATCAGGAAGTCGCAGTTGTCGGCATTCGAGATCCACATCTTGGTGCCGTTGATGAGCCAGCCGTCGCCATGGCGCACCGCGCGGGTCTGCATCATGCCGCCGGGATCGGAACCCGCGTTGGGCTCGGTCTGCGCAAACGCGGTGGTCTTTTCCCCCTCGATGACCGGTCTCAGGAAGCGTTCGACCTGGTCACCGCGGCACTCGGCCAGGATGTTGCCGACGTGCGCCATCGGCAGCGGCACGGCGGTGTACATGAGCTGTTCCTGGATCGCCACCTGGGCCAGCATTGAAAGCCCCAGCCCGCCATTCTCCTCCGGCACCTGCAGGTACCAAAGGCCCGTGTCGCGCGAAATCTTCTCCAGGCGGTCGGCAACCTCCTTCGGAAACACATTGCGGATATTGGCGATCTCGGGCAGCCCGTAGGACTGCTTCGGGCTGGCCATGAACTGCTGTTCCAGCGGCAGCAGCTCGTCACGGACGATGCGCCGCGCGACCTCGCAGAACTCCTCGACATCGGGTGGCAGGCGGAAACTGGTCGAATCGGGATGGGTGGCGTGCACGGCGGCGCAGTCAGCGAAAACGTCCCCGCATTGAAGGGCGAGTGCCGGGCTACGTCAATATCGTTGTAGCCGCACGACTATTAAGTACAGCTAATCAATGCCCGTCCCGGGCGGGCCTTCAGGTCGGCAGGCCCAGGCGCCGCGCGGTGCGCACCGCTTCGTCGCGCAGCATGTCGACGAACTGCGCAGCCGCCGGCGAGCCCTCCCGGTCGGTGCGCCGGTAGATGCCCATGCGGCGCATGGGCGGCTCGCGCAGGCGCGCCACCTTGAGTCCCTGCGTGTCCAGGTCCTCGAGAGCGACGCGCGAGACGAAGGCGCTGCCGAAGCCGGCACGCACCATCGCAAGCGAGGTCGGGGTGCTCGCGACCTCGTACTCGACCGGCTTCAGGATGCCGTGCGCCGCCAGTGCTTCGGAGGCGCGCTGACGCGTGGCGGTGCCGCGCGCGGTCAGCACCAGCGGTTCGTCGGCAAGCGCTGCCCAGTCGACCACGCGCCGGCGCGCCAGGCGCGTTCCCTGGCGAATCGCCAGCACCAGCTCGTCCTCGAACAGGAACTCGAAATCGAGGTCGCGCCGCAAACCGACCTCGGAACATACGGTCAGATCGGTCTCGCCGGCAGCCACCAGGTCGACCAGCGTGTCGTTGAAGTCCTCACGCATCGATACCGTGACGCCCGGAAAGGCCTCGCGCAGCCGGGCCAGGGTGCGCGTGACGATGCCGCCGGCCAGCGAAGCCAGGCTGCCGATGCGGATATGTCCGCGCTGGACGCGCGCCACCGCCTGTGCCTCTTCGCAAGCCTCGTCGATGCTCTCCAGGCCGCGGCGCATCTTCTGCTGCATGGCCTCGCCAGCGGCGGTGAGCTGCACCCGGCGGGTCGTCCGCTCGAACAGTTGAACCCCAAGCGCATCCTCCAGGTCGCGAATAAGCTGCGAGAACGCCGACTGGGTGATATGCATGACCTCGGCCGCCCGGCTGAACGACAAGGCCTCGCTGGCCAGGAGAAAGCCCTCGACCTGACGCATGGATACGCGGTAACGCATGCGGCGAAGTCTCTCATGAGGCGCGGGGCGAGTGTCGAGGCCGCAGGGCCCGGTCTGGGCTGCATCGCCGGACGCATCCATCGACGCGGCTTCCGCGTATCATGTTTTCGATTAACGCCACGCGGGCCCCGCTTGGCGCGTTTTCCTGGAGAACGTCATGTTCCTGCAATCCCGCCTCACCTCCAAGAGCAGCCGCTCCCTGGCAGTCATGCTCGCCGGCCCGTCCGGAGCGAGCGCCAGTTCATCCCGTCCGCGATTCTCGACTCCCCAACCTGCTTGAGGCATGCCGCATGACGACCTCCCTTCGCCGCTCTCCCCGAGCCGCCCGCGGTACCGCGACCGGTGCCGATCCGCATCTCCTTCCTCGATTCGCCATCTCGCCAGCCCGACTCCTGGGAACCCCCCTTGCGGAGCCGGGTGTCCGCCCGGACTCTGGCCTCGCCATAGTGTGGCGGCACGCGTACTCAGCCTCTATCGATAGCCGCCGACGTGGCCCGCGTTGCATGGTCGCGCGATCGCGCTACCGGCAGCGGCCGGCACTCCCGACCACGCCCGACCGCGCCTGAGTCCGCGCCATGATGCGCCACGACGCGTTATGGGACGCGGGCGACATGGGCTGCGGAGACCTGGTGCTGGAATTGCGCACCAGGCTGCGCGCCATGCCCGGCCGGGTCCTCAAAGTGATCGCCCTCGACCCAGGTGCGCCTTCCGATATCCCGGCCTGGTGTGGCATGACACGCGACACCCTGCTGCATCAGGATCCGGTGGAGCGCGCCTACTGGATTTTGGCCAGGATCGACTAGCGACGACCGTTTCGGCCGCCGGCCATCCTGGCCGACGGTAGATCACCCCGCCCGACGCGGGCATACCCCAAGGAGATCATCATGGCAGGAAAATTTTGCATCAGTCTTACTTGCGCCAAGGACGACACCGATCGCGCGACCGTTGCGTTTGTGGTTGCCAACGCCGCAGTCGCCTCCGAGAAGGACACCCTGGTCTTCCTCAGCATCGAGGGCACGCGCTTGTCACAGAAAGGCTACGCCGATGGCGTGCAGGAAGAGGGATTCGCCGCGCTGGCAGACCTGATGGCGAACTTTGTCAAAGCTGGCGGCAAGATCTGGGTCTGCTCGCCCTGCTTCAAGAAGCGCAAGCTCGACGAAACCGCGCTCGTCGATGGCGCGACCGTCGTCGGTGGCGCCAAGCTGGTCGAGTTCATGGCCGATGGCTGCCCCAGCGTCAGCTATTGAGTCGGCCTGCGAAAGGGATCCGAAAATGAACAAGAGACGCAGTCTGTTGATCGGCACGGCCGGACTCGCCAGCGTGGCGGCGCTGCGGCCCGTTGTAGCGCAATCCAAGAAGCTTCGCTTCGGCGTCGGCCCGCTTCTGCCTTCGGCCGAAGACACACGCAAGACCTTCATGCCGCTATTTGCGCATCTGGCCAAGCAGATGGGGGCTGATTTCGACCTTGTCGCGACCACCGACTGGGCCGGCATGGCCGTCGCGATGGGATCGGGCAATCTCGACGTGGCGTGGATGGGGCCATGGGGGTATGTGCTCGCCAATTCTTCCACCGGTTGCCAGGCGGTGGCCACGGTGAAGTACGACGACAAGCCTATCTATTTCGCGATCATCGTCGCCCGGCCCGATTTGGTGGTGAACAAGTTCCCCGACGATACACGCGGCCGCTCGATCTCGTTCGCCGACTTGGGCTCGACATCGGGCTGGCTGATCCCCTCCTACTACGCCAAAGAGGTCTGGAAGATCGATCCCAAGACCTACTGGAAGTACAGCGAGGGGGCGACGCATGCGGCCAACGAGATTGCCGTCAGCGCGGGGCATGTCGATATGGCGACCGATTTCGACCGCAATCGCAACGCGATGATCGACTCCGGTCGTATCAAGGCCGACAGTACCAAGATCGTCTGGACTTCGGCGCCGCTGCCGAACGACGCGATCGCGGTGCCCAAGGGTGCGTCGCGGGAAATGTCCGCTCAGGTGCAAAAGATCCTCACCGCGATCAACCTGGACCAGGCGAAATCCCTGCTGCCCGCCCGCTACACCGGCTTCGTGGCCAATACCCACGCGGGATACAAGTCGATCGAAGATGCCGGGGTCGCAGTCGGACGCATCAAGAGGGCATGAGTCAGAACGGCGGCACCGCAAGCCCGGCGCTGATTGCACTGGAAGCCCGCGACCCGGCAATTTGGTCGCGGCGCCTCCGGCTGTCGGCGATCCTCATCGTCGTCGGTGCGTTCTACGCCGTCGCGTGGTGGCTGGCCAAGGTCGATCTCGGGAAGCTCATGACCGGGCTGCCCAAGCTTGGGCACTGGATCTCTCAAGCCTGGCCGCCAAAGCTTGACGAGTTGCCGATCCTGTCCTTGCGCATCGCCGAGACGATCGCGATGGCGGCCATCGGCACGACTTTGGCGGTGCTGCTGGCGCTGCCGACGGCCGTTCTCGCCAGCCGCAATGTCACGCCTTTCCCGCGCCTTTACTTCCCGGTACGCTGGTTCCTCAACGCCTTGCGTGGCATCGATTCGTTCGTCTTCGCACTGCTGTTCGTCGCCGCCGTCGGACTGGGCCCCTTCGCCGGCTTGATCGGAATCGCTCTACACACCTGGGGAAGCGCGGCAAAGTTTTTCGCCGACCACCTCGAGAACGTCAATCTTGCACCTTTCGACGCGGTACGCGCGACCGGCGCGAGTCGCTCCACGGCCATCATGTACGCGCTGGTACCGGATGTCCTGCCGGTGTTTGCCTCGACCTCCTTGTTCTGGTGGGAGTTCAACGTGCGCGCGTCGACGGTTCTCGGCGTGGTTGGCGCCGGTGGCATCGGACAGGAACTCAAGAACAGCATGGATCTGCTGGACTTCGCGCGCTTGTTCACCATCATCGCGTTGATCCTGATCGTGGTGACCGCACTTGATCAGCTGAGTTCATGGTTGCGCAGCAAGCTGGTCTGACATGAACCAGACCCTGGCGCCGGATCCAACGCCGCAACGCGTGGCCCCGGCTATCCTGCCCGGACGCGCAGTGCCGCGCCTGGCAGTGCGCGCGATCGGCAAGACCTATGGCGGACGCCGGGCGCTCGACGGTGTCAGCTTTGAAGTGCGCGAGAACGAGTTCGTCGCCTTGCTCGGCCCCAGCGGCGCCGGCAAGACCACGTTGATTCGCTGCATGGCAGGGCTGCTGGAACCGGATACCGGTTCCGTGTGGGTCAACGGGTTGGATGTGGCAGGTCTGCGCGGCCGCGCGCGGCGCCACGTCGCGCTGGTGTTCCAGCAGTTCAACCTGGTCAACCGGCTTTCGGCTCTCGACAACGTGCTCGCCGGCCGACTGGGCCATGTCCATCCCTGGCGCGGCTGGACCCGCCGGTTCAGCCGTGCCGATCGCCTGCTTGCGTTGGAGAGCCTGGATCGCGTCGGTCTTCTGGCGCATGCGTCGCAACGGGCCGATACGCTTTCCGGAGGGCAGCAGCAGCGCGTCGCGATCGCACGCGCACTCACCCAGCAGGCGGAGATCATCATCGCCGATGAGCCCATCGCCAGTCTTGACCCGAGCATCAGCAGCGAAATACTGGGTTTGCTGCGCGGCATCTGCCGGGACCAGGGCGTTTCGGTCATCTGCAGCCTGCACCAGTTGCATCTTGCAGTCAGCCACGCCGACCGTCTCATCGGGCTGGTTGACGGCAGGGTGGCAGTGGATCTGCCTGCGGCGGAATTCGACAATTCCATGGCTGATCGGCTCTATTCAAGCGTCAATACGCACTTTTCGGGGTCAACAACCTGAACCACAGGAGCAAAGCATCATGAATCCGGTACCCACACATACCAATACGCCTGATGTCAGCTTCGACGGCGGAGACCTCGACTGCGGCAACGGTCTCCTGCTTCTGATCCGCCGGCATATCGATCCCATGGATCGCGGACATCTGCTGGAAATCCGCTCGACCGAGATTTCCGTCGACGAAGACCTGCCAGCCTGGTGCCGGATGACGGGCAACGAACTGGTGTCCTGGACCAAGGCAGGCAAGCAGCGCAGCTTCCTGGTCAGCAAGGGCAAGTTCGCCGAACGCAGCGCCGCGAGCGCACTCCCACCACGCGTGATCGCCCAGGTGGTCGTTCCGGTCGTCGTGCCTACCACGCTTCCCGCGGCCGCTCCTGCGCCTGCCATCCCGCCCCTGTCGGTCATGGGTATCGGCAGCTGGCCGCGCCCGCGCTGGATGGTGCAAGCCATCCACGAGCACATGGAAGGTCGGCTCGACGAGGCCGCTTTCCAGGCGACCGCCAACGATGCCGTTGAGCTGTCGGTCAATGCGCAGCTGCGCGCCGGAGTCGATGTGGTCTCGGACGGTGAGCAAAGACGGGACAGCTACGCGAGTTTCGTCGCCGGCATCCTCGACAATTGCCAGTTGATCCCGCTCACCGACCTCCTGCCGCTGGTCGATGACCCGGAAGAATTCGAACGCGAGTTGCGCGCGCTCGATGTACCAGCCGGTGATGTGCGCCATCCAGCGGTATTCGGCCCGCTGGGCCGCAGCCGGCCGATCGCGGTACACGAGCTCGATTTCGTCAAGTCCCTGACAGACCGCCCGGTCAAGATCGCCTTACCCGGACCCTACCTGCTGACCCGCACCATGTGGATGGAGTGCATCTCGGACCGCGCCTACGCGAATCGCGAGGATCTGGCCCGGGACATCGTGCGGGTCCTGCGCGAAGAGCTCGCGCACCTGCTCGCGCACGGCGCGGCCATGATCCAGCTTGACGAGCCGGTCCTGTCCGAAGTGGTGTTCAGCAGCGGGCAAAGCACCAACAAGCGCAGCTTCATGTGCGGCGCGCTGGGCGAGAAAAAGGAGACCCCAGCCGAGTTGGCGTTCGCCGCCGACCTGATCAACGCCGTGGTGGCCGGCTTTCCGCGCGAACGCATCGCCGTGCACATGTGTCGCGGCAACTGGACACCCGACGAAGCCGCTGCGCTCGCAGGTGACTACACGCCCCTGGTGCCGACCCTGGCGTCACTCAAGGTCGGCACGCTGCTGTTGGAACTCTGCACCCCGCGTGCCGGCGAAATGGGCATCCTGAAGTCCATCCCCGACGACATGCGTATCGGTATCGGCGTGTGCAACCAGAAGCACGCGCACGTCGAGCCGGTCGACGAGATCGTCGCCAAAGGCGAGCGCGCGATTCAGCTCTTCGGTCGCGAGCGGGTCTTGTTCACGCCTGACTGCGGCTTTGCGACCTTTGCCGACAACCCGATCGCGTCCGACAAGATCGCCGAGGCGAAACTGCACGCGATGGCCGAGGCCGCCGCCATACTGCGTTCGCGCCATGCCGGTGGCTGAAGAAGACGCAGCGGCTTCCGGGGGGCCGCTGCGCAAGCTGTGCTTCATGGTTCTGCATTGCGGGGCCGGGGGCTTGGATGAGTGCACTATCCCGGTTCTGCACGCGCTGACCGCCAGCGCGATGGAATGCGAGGTCGAAATGCATTTCATAGGGCCGGGCGTCCGCCTGCTGGCCGCGAGCATCGCTGACGGCGTACCGGCGAAACCAAATACCAGACCGCTTGGCGCCCTTCTGGAAGATGCGCGAGCCTCCGGAATCAGCATGTTTGCCTGCACAAGCGCGTGGAAGGCGCATGCGCATGCCGGCGCCACGCTCGCCGCCCACAGCGCCGGATTCGCCGGAGCCGCGACCTATCTCGGACGCGCGCTCGATCCGTCCTGGCGCGTTCTTCACTATTGACAGGTATACCTGATCCCGGAGCATTTTGCTTTCTTGGCCCCTGCTGCAATCAGTGATCCCGACAGGCGTAGGATGATGAATTCGGAATAGCGTCACACCCGCGCACCGGAACAAGAAAACACCATGGACCACGCCGATACCCGCGCACCGGGATTCCGCATCATCGACCGCCTGGCGGGTCGGCCGCAGCCTGACACCGCCGCGGAAATCGCCGCCGACCTGCTGCGCCAGCCCGCGACGATCAGCCCGAAGTACTTCTACGACGCGCTCGGCTGCCGCCTCTTCCAGGCCATCTGCGAATTGCCCGAGTACTACGTCACGCGCACCGAGGCGGCCATCTTCGAGGCGCACCGCGCCGAGATCGCCCGCGTCGCCGGCACGCGTCGCCAGCTGGTGGACCTGGGTGCGGGCGACTGCCACAAGGCTTCCTGCTGGTTCCCGGCGCTCGACCCCTGCCGCTACGTGGCGGTGGACGTCGCGCGCGGCATCGTCGAATCCGCGCTGGCCGAATTCGCCGCCGAGATGCCGGGCACCGACTTCATCGGCTTGATCGACGACTTTTCGACCACGCTCAGCCTGGACGGCGCGCTCGGAGTCGAGCCGGTCACCTTCTTCTATCCCGGCTCTTCGATCGGCAACTTCACGCCCACGGAGGCCGAACGCTTCATTGCCCAGACCCGCGCCCATTGCAATGTGCCGGGCAGCGGGCTCCTCATCGGCGTGGACCTCGTCAAGGACCACCAGACACTCGAGCGCGCCTACGACGACGCGACCGGCGTCACCGCAGCGTTCAACAAGAACGTGCTCAACCACCTCAATCGCCTCGCGGGCTGCGGCTTCGACCCGGGACTGTTTCGCCACATCGGCCTCTTCAACGCGCAAGAAAGCCGCATCGAGATGCATCTGGAGGCGACCGGAGCGACCAGTGCGACACTCGCCGGCCAGGTGCGGCATTTCGCCCGGGGCGAACGCATCCACACCGAGAATTCGTACAAGTACACGCCGGACAGCTTTACCGCGCTGCTGCGAGATGCCGGCTATTCCCGCATCACCCGCTGGACCGACGCGCGCGGCTGGTTCGGTGTCTTCTTCGCCGCACCCTGACCCATCATCCCTCGAACCTGGAGATCATCATGAGAATCCTGCTGCGCCTGGCCCTTCTGCTGCCGCTGGCCCTGTTGTTGCAAGCCTGCGGCACTCCTTACGCCACCGTCAAGAATCCGCGCGGTCAGGATGTCATGCTGCTGGGCTACGACCCGGTCGCCTACTTCACGGCCGGCCAGCCGACGCGCGGCAGCAAGGACCTCGCCTCGACCCTGCCCGACCGCACCTATTACTTCGCCAGCGCCGAGAACAAGCGCGCCTTCGACGCCAATCCGGCCAAGTTCGAGCCGCAGTACGGCGGCTTCTGCGCCTCCGGCGCTGCCTACGCGATCAAGCTCGGCAGTGATCCGACCTCGTGGGAGATTTACCAGGGGCGGCTCTTCATCTTTGGCGACATCCTCGGGCACGAGGCATGGAAGCTGGACCGCGACTGGAATATCAAGCATGCCGACCAGGTCTGGCCGGGCATGCGCGAGGCCGGCTGGCGCGGCCAGTCGCTCGGCAGCTATGCCAGCAAGGTGCC
>JBJXGS010000230.1:0-2905 GCA_046160545.1 Burkholderiales bacterium | reverse complement strand
TCACACCGAGCGCGACGAGTGCGCGCGCGGCCCGCAGGGAATGCTCCTGCACCTCGTTCCAGGTGTAGCGCTTGCGGTCGGTGACCAGCGCCTCCTCTTTACCCCGTGATGCGACCGTCGCGGCCAGCACCTCCCCCAGGGTGCGCGGCTGCCAGCTCGGCGCGGATGCGCTTGTCATTGGTAAGGATTCTCCAGAGTGCCGACGCCAGGAATCTCGATGCGAATCGTGCTGCCTGGCTTCATCACACCGGCCCCGACAGATGTGCCGCAGGCGATCACGTCACCGGGCTCGAGGGTCATGTCGCGGGAAAGCAGGCTGGCGATCTGCGCCGGCGAGAAGATCATGTCGGCCACCGGATAGTTCTGGCGTTCCTGCACCTGGCCGTCCGGCTGCACCAGGATGGCCTTGACGGTGAGCCCGACCGGGTCAATGCCCGTCACGATGCCCGGTCCAAACGGGCAAAAGGTATCGAAGCTCTTGCTGCGCGTCCACTGCTCGAAGGTCCGGTCCATGCGCAGGATGTCGACCGCGGTGACGTCGTTGACGCAGGTATAGCCGAAGATGTGAGCCGGCGCGTCCGCCACGGACACATTGGTCATGCGCTTGCCGATGACGATGCCGAGCTCCGCCTCGAAGACGACCTTGCCGTCGAAGTGCGCGGGCTTGCGGATCACCATGCCATGCGCGCAGAACGAATTGTTGCCCTTGAGGAAGTACAACGGGTCGGCCGGCAGCGGCAGGCTCTCCTTGGCGGCGCGGGCGTGGAAGTTGTTCCACAGGGCCGGCATCTTCGAAGGCGCACTGGGCGCGAGCAGGGTCACATCGGCAACCTTTAGTACTTCGCCGGTGGCCACCGGCGCGTCGAACAGGTTGCCCGTGTGGACACGAATCGTGCCATCAGAAAGCGAGCCGTCAAGGCAACCGAAACCGATGTCGCCCTCGCAGGTATAGCGCAACCAGCAAGTCATATCCTGAATTCCATAAGATGGATGGAATGCGAAGTACGTTTTCGCAAAGCGCCATCCGTGTCGATCCGCGTCAAAGCCAACGTGGAATGCGGCGCGGCAGGTTCAACCAGCGGGCTTGCCCCCGAATCCCGCAATTCCCCGGCGCCAGTCGTTGCGTGCGAGATTTTCTTCAATGGCCATGAGTTCGGTGGCCAACGCACCCTTTGGGTCAAGCTCCACACCACGATCCACGCAACGCTTGGCCAGCGCCAGGATGCAGCCGGCGCCTTGACGATGGTGGCGGCAATTGCGGCCAGGGTCGCTTCCAGCTCTTCAGCGCTCACCAGCCGCGCCACCAGTCCGTGCGCGCACGCCTCGGCCGCGGAAAGAGTCCGGCCGGTGAACATGAGGTCTTTGGCCAGGCGCTTGCCGAGCACGCGCGGCAGGCGCTGGGTCGCGCCGACCGTCCCCCACAATGCTTCGGGGGTGCGAAAACTCGCCGCCTCCGTTGCGATGACAAAGTCGCACGCGGCAGCGATCTCGCAACCGGAACCGATGGCCGGCCCGCACACGACCGCAATGGCCGGCATGGGCAGATTCTCCAGCGCGTCGTAGGCGGCGAAAGCTTTCAGGCGCCTGGCCCGCACCTGGTCCTCGCTCATGCCCTGGCGTTCCTTCAAGTCGGCACCGGCGCAGAACACCGGCCCGTTGGCGCGCACCAGGACCAGCCGCACCTGCGGGTCGCCGGACACCTGCGCCAGTGCGGCCAGGAGGTCGGCGCACATGGCGTTTGACAACGCGTTGCGTGCGGCCGGGCGATTGAGCGTCAGCGTCGCGACGCCGTCGCGGATGTCGAGCAGGACGGTGGGGTCACTCATCGGTCAGATCGCCTTGGCCTGGCGCAAGGCGGCGAGGTCGGCGTCGCTCTTGCCCAGCAGTTCACGCAGTACGGCATCGGTATGCTCGCCCAGGAGCGGCGGCGCCGATGTGGCCGGATCATCCCAGCCGTCAAAGCGGTAGGGCAGGCGCACGCAGTCAAACGCGCCCAGGGTCGGGTGATCAAAGCTCTCGCGCATGCCGCGCGCGATCACGTGCGGGTCGGCGAAGACTTCGTCGACATGGTTGATCGGCCCGGCCGGTACCTGGGCGTCATCGCAGGCACGACCGAGATCGTCGCGGTTCCAGTTTCCAATCGCTTCGGAGAGCTTGGCCATGACCTCGTCGCGTCGCGCCACGCGCACGCTGTTGTCCTGCAGCGCTGCCTCGCCGCCCCAGGACTCCAGCCCCAAAAGCTTCACCAGCGGCATCCAGTGCTGGTCGCTGCAAGTGATGTGCAGCCACTTGCCGTCGGCACAGCGAAAGGTGGCCGAAGGCACACGGCCCGGGTGTTCGGTCCCCAGGCGCGGCGGAACTTCGCCCAACGCAAAATAGCGCGCCGCGGCCAGTGACAACAGGCCCACCTGCCCGTCGAGCATGGAAAAGTCGATGTGGCAACCGCGCCCCTGGCGCTCGCGGCCCAGCAGCGCGGACACGATGGCGATGGCCACCCACAGGCCCGAAGAGAGGTCAGCCACCGGCAGGCCCGGCTTGACCGGTCCGCCGCCGCGCTCGCCGGTCAGGCTCATCAATCCCGCCATGGCCTGGAAAACCGTGTCGTACCCCTTGCGGCGAGCGTACGGGCCGCTCTGGCCGAACCCGGTGCACGAGACATAGACCAGGCGCTCGTTGCGCGCCTTGAGGTTTGCGTAGTCGAGGCCATAACGCTTGAGGGTGCCGACCGGGAAGTTCTCGACCACCACGTCGGCCTTTTCGGCCAGGTCGCGGATCAATGCCTGTCCTTCGGGCGCGCGCAGGTTGACCGTGATCGATCGCTTGCTGCGGTTGATCGCCATGAAGTAGGCGCTCTCGGTCGCGCCCTCGCGCGTGACAAAGGGCTCGAAGCTGCGCGTCTCGTCGC
>JBJXGS010000229.1:0-10559 GCA_046160545.1 Burkholderiales bacterium | reverse complement strand
CGCGTGGCTTCGAGGTAGGCAAAGCCGAAGCGCCGGTCCGGCTCGAGGTAGGCGCCCTCGGCCCATTCGTTCCAGGCATTGATGAAGGCAAGCTGCGGCCCGGGCCCGTCGCGCATGGTGCGGATCGCGTAGCCCAGCCATGCCTGGTAGATCGCCGGCGTGCCGCCGTGAAACGAAGTACCGCGACCCGGCAGGCGTGCCTCGTTGTCCCAGCCTGGGAACACCCCGCGAATGCGCGGGATGGCATCCTCCTTGGGCACGCATTCGGCCTCGACCACTGCAGGGTAGTCGAGAATGCGCCCCGCATAGCCTGCGTTGTGCGGCACATGCAGTGCACTGCGGTCCAGCGGCGACAGTGCATGCGGCGGAAACTCCACTGCAGCGTCGACGCCGCTGGTAGCGTCCGGGATGGTGCGGGCTTCCAGCACCGAAGCGATGAATAGATCCGGCAACCCCGCCGCGCGTGCTCGCTCCCGCCAGTGCGCGAGCGTAGCCTTCGTGTCCTTCAGCCGCGACAAGCGATAGACCAGGAGCAGCGGGCGCTCGCCGACACGGATATAGCGCGGGTCGCGCAGGAACGGCAGGACGTCGTCAATGAAGCGCCGGTCCCACGCCGGGTCGGACTCCCAGGGGATGATGACCTTGTCGTGGTGGCCGTCCCAGGCGCGGGTCCACGGCTCGTTGGCCCAGTTGATGCAGAAGGGAATGTCGATCGCCGGATTGGCCAGCATGCGGTCGATCGGCCCGTTCATGACACGCCGGCCGGCGAACCAGTAGTAGTGATAGCAGAACCCGCCGATGCCGTAGCGCCGCGCCAGCGCCGCCTGGCGTTCCTGCACGGCGCTCAAGCGCAGGTCATAGAAGCCCAAAGCGCCGGGCAGGCGCGGCTGGTAGTGGCCGGGGAACTGCGGCAACGCCTTGGATACGTTGGTCCACTCCGTGAAACCTTCGCCCCAATGGGTGTCGTTTTCCGGAATGGGGTGGAACTGCGGCAGGTAAAAGGCGATGACGCGCACCTCACCTTGCGGCGGCGCAACGCCGCTTTCCGCAACGTGCTCGGCAGGATCGGGGCCGCGCCAGGCGGTGTTCTGCGCCAAGTCCTCAAACCACGCGCTGCTGGGCGCTGCGGCGAGGTTCGCGCCGGATTCCCTGGCCGGGGCCAGTCCGCGCATGAGACGCTTCAACATGGCGTGTGCGCACGGCGATTCGTCATGATGCGCATTGGAGCATACTCACGTCCGGCGCAGCCGCCGCGCCGTCCTTGTTCCGCTACCCGCACACGCAATGACCATTGATCCGGTAACCCTGGCCGTCCTTGAATCGGGACTCAACCAGGTCTGCAACGAAATGGACCTGACATTTGTGCGCGCGGCGTTCTCGCCGGTCATCGCCGAGGCGCTCGACCGCTCCGACGGCATCTACCACCGCGACACCGGAGAGCTGATCGCGCAGGGCGAACTGGGTTTGCCGGTCTTCGTGGGAACCATGCAGTACTCGGTGGCGGCGGTGATCGAGCGCGTGCGCCGTCTCGCAATCACGGTCGAGGAGGGCGACGTCTTCATCCTGAACGATCCTTACCTGGGCGGCACCCACCTGATGGACGTGAAGTTCGTCAAGCCGTTCTTCCACGAGGGGCGGCTCTGGTGCTGGCTGGCCAACACGGGCCACTGGCCCGACACCGGCGGCATGGTGCCCGGCGGGTTTTCGGCCAATGCGACCGAGGTCGAGCAGGAAGGGCTGCGCCTGCCGCCGGTCAAGCTATACAAGAAGGGAGTCCTGGACCAGGAAATCCTCGCCATCATCCTGTCCAACATCCGCATCGCCGACCAGCGCATTGGCGACATCAAGGCGCAGTCGGCCGCGCTCACCGCCGGCGAGAGGCGCCTGGCGGCTCTGATCAATCGTTACGGCGTGGCCACGGTCGAGGCCGGCATCGCCGAACTCAAGCGGCGCGCCGAGCAGCGCATGCGCGAGGCGATTGCCGCCATTCCCGACGGTGTCTACTCCGGCACAGCCACGGTCGACTCCGATGGCGTCGTCGATGCGCCGCTGACCATCGCGATGAAGATCACCAAGAGCGGCGCGGGGCAGGACGCACGCCTGCTATTTGACATGGGCGGCTCCTCGCCGCCGTGCCGCGGGCCGATGAACAGCGTCATCGCCACCACGCGTTCGTCGATCTACCTGGCCGTCAAGCATGTCTTTCCGGACGTGCCGCTCAACTCCGGCACCTTCGTGCCGCTCGAGATCATCGATCCGGAGGGGACCTTTCTCTATGCGAAGTATCCGCGGCCGGTGTCGGGTTGCGCCGCCGAGGTAAGCCAGCGCATCGCCGAGGCGGTGTTTGCGGCGCTGGCGCACGCGATACCGGAGCGCATCTTCGCCGCGCCCGCGGGTACCAGCGGCAATCTGGGCGTGGGCGGCACCGACCCGAAAAGCGGCCGCTCCTACGTGATGTATGTGATCTCCGGCGGCGGCTACGGCGGCAGCGCCGGTGGTGACGGCTTGTCCAACGGCTGCTCGACCATCGGCATCTCCAAGACCACGCCCATCGAGATCATGGAGCAGCGTTACCCGGTGCTGTTCGAGGAGTTTTCCCTGCACGAAGGCTCGGGTGGCGCGGGCGAGCACCGCGGCGGGTTCGGCGTCAACTACAAGATCCGCATCCTGCGTGGCGAGGCCTCGGCCTCCATGGTCATGGACCACGGCCGCACCGGTCCGCAGGGGGTGCTCGGCGGGGCCGATGGCGGGGTCAACCGCGTGCGCATCGTTCGCGACGGCGAGTCCTACGTCCCGCCGCACCTGTCCAAGGACCAAGGCATCGCGTTGAAGGAGGGCGATGTCATCGAGGTCTCGACCCCCGGTGGCGGCGGCTACGGCAACCCCGGGGCACGCGACCCGGCCGCGATCGAGCGCGACCTTGCGCGCGGCTACTACACGGCCGACGAGGCGGCGCGCCTCTACGGTCGCGGCCGATGATCCCGGCGCCCGGCCCGGAGCGTCAGCCGCTCTTGCGCGGATCCGCTGCCGGAACCTTCGGAGGTTCGACGGCGGGACTCTTCGCCGGTTCGATAACCGGGCCCTTGGCCGGCTCCTTGGCTGCCAGGTTGAGCGCGTCATAGACCGCGCGCGCCACCGGCATCATCTCCTCGCGAGTCAGACTGCCGGACAAGGCATAGCCGCGGCCGTCCTCGCTCCACACGAAGACGCCTACCTCGCCGCGCTGCTCGAAGCGGAACGCGGTTTCGCGGGTGGCGTTCGGTGCCGCCAGCGCGACGACGTAGAGCGTCAAGCGCTTGCCGGCGTCGTTTTGGTAGAGGAACTGTGCCATCGGGCGGTCTTCGCCCGGCAGGAGGCGACCGCCGACCAAGCGAAAGCCGTGCTCGATCAGGGTCGGGGCGCTGACCTTGGTGGCAAGACGCCGCGACAGCCAGCGGATCAGATGTTCCTCGTGGGCGGCAACCTCGGCAAAGTGACGCACCTCGGGCAGGTAGACGCGATGCGCGACCGCGGCACGCGCCGGCAAGGTCGCGAGGATGTCCACCGGGGCGCGCGAACTGACTAAGGCATGGCCGAACCAGCCCGCCGCCAGGCAGGCCGCCGCGAGCGTGGTGACGCCGGCGACGCGCCGCATGCGGCCGTCGTTCGCGGCGCGGCCGATCTTGGCGGCCATGAGGAGGCGCGGCGGCAAGGCGTCGACCAGGAGCGGGTCGAAGCGCGCGCGCAGCAGCTCGCGCTGGCGCCGCCAAGCCGCGGCCTGGCGGCGGCGGGCCGGGTCGGCCTCCACCCAGGCTGACACGGCCTTCTGCGCCTCCGGCGCGAGCTGGCCGTCGATCAGGCGGTGGATGTCGGTGTCGTTGAATTCCATCGCGTTCACTTCACGATCTTGAGCGTACGCGCGGCGGGAGCCTCGCCTTCCAGCAGCGCGGCCAGGCGCGCGCGGGCACGCGACAGGCGCGACATCACCGTGCCTATCGGGATGCCCAGGGTGTGCGCGACCTCGTCGTAGGACATGCCCTCCAGGGCTACCAGCAGCAGCACTTCGCGCTGCTCATCCGACAGTTGCGCAAGCGAAATCTCGATCGAATTGAGTTGCGCGTAGGTCTCGGCTGACGCGCCGTCGGCGGTGTCGATTTCCGCCAGGATCGCAGGATCGACCGGCAACGCATCGCGCGCGGCCTTGCGGGTCTGGTTGATGAAGACGTTGTGCATGATCGTGAAAACCCAGGCGCGCAGGTCGGTTCCCGAGCGCCACAGCGCGCGCTTGATGACCGCGCGTTCCAGCGTGTCCTGCACCAGGTCGTCGGCACGCGCACGATCCCCTGCCAGAGCGCGTGCGTAGCGACGCAGCCGCGGAATCAATGCGACCAGCGCCTCGAGGTCGAACGTTGTTTCGGCCATCAGGTGTCCGACCCGTGCCGGCGCCGGGGGTGACCCTGCTGCGCCCACCCCCACTGCACTAACACCCGCAAGTGGCGCATATTCCCGCCTGAGGGACGGTCCGCTAGCGCGGCGCCCGGCGGTGCTCCTCGATGGCTTGCTCGAGTTTGGCGTACTCCGCGCACCCGCGGCCACATATAGACTGCAGGCGAGATAGCTGCGCCTGCGCCAACGCCATGTTGCCGCGCGCCAGGTAGGCCTCGCCCAGGTACTCGTTGGCGCCGCGATGTGCGGGGTTTAGCGCAAGGGCGGTGCGGTAGTGGCCGATGGCTTCTTCCCAGCGCCCGCTATGGCGCTTGACGTAGCCAAGGTAGTTTTGCACGTTGGCGTCACGCGCATCGCGCAGGGCCAGTTGTTCCAGAAGCGGCAAGGCCTTGTTCCAGTCGCGTGCATCCACCGCTGCCTTGGCGCGTCCGTACTCGAGGCCCGCGCTTGAGGGCATGGCCTTCTTGTCGTCGGGGGCGGGCTTGGGTTTGGGCTTGGGCGCCGGCGCGGGCGGCGGTTCATCGGTGCCGGCTGCGTGGGTGGGCAGGCAGGCGAGGGCGGCGACTAAGGCTGCCAGGGCTGTCAGGCCTGAGTGACGCATGATGATGCTCCGATGGCTCGTTGGGTTGGAAGGGATACGCGCCGGATGCGACGGTGGATGCCTTAAACTCTACCCGGTTCTTGTCGCCGTGCCAAAGGATGGAAGCAAATGCCCGCAGCGATGTTGGCCGGCCGGAGGGCTCTCTGACGCGTCACCCGCCGCGAATCGTGCGACAGGTGCTGGCACTTATCGTGGCCGGCATCGCGCTGGCGCTTCCCACGGCTGCGCAGTCGCCCCCGGCACCGGTGGCCGCAACTGCCGCCAAGACCGGCGAGGCAGGCCCTTCGGTGGCTTTTTTCTACGGCGCCAACCCGCCCCTGGACGAACTCAAGGCCTTCGAGGTGGTCGTGGTCGAGCCCGACCACGTGCCGGACCCGCGACCGCACAGGCGCGAAGCGCTCGACGGCGCCTCCGAACTCTATGCCTACGTGTCCTTCGGCGAAGTCCTGCCTTCGCGCCCCTGGTACAAGCAGATTCCTCCCGGGGTGCTGAAGGGGGAGAACCGCGAGTGGGGCAGTTCCGTCGTCGACCACAGCGCACCGGGCTGGCGCGAGTTCTTTGTCGAAAAGGTCATCGCGCCGCTGTGGGAGCGCGGCTACCGCGGCTTCTTTTTCGATACCATGGACTCCTACCACTTGCTCGCCAGGACCGACGCGGCGCGCGCGGTCCAGGAGGCGGCGATGGTCGAGACTTTCAAGGCCTTGCGCGCACGGTTTCCGGGACTCAAGCTTTTCCTGAACCGCGGCTTCGAGATCCTGCCGCAGGTCAAGGATATGGTGTCGATCATTGGCGCGGAGTCGCTCTACCGTGGCTGGGACCAAGGCAAGCGCACCTATCGTGAGGTGCCAGAAGCCGACCGTGAATGGTTGCTGGGTCAGCTCAACACCGCGAAGAACAGCTACGGACTGGCCGTAGTGGCCATCGACTACGTCGCGCCGGCTGAGCGTACTCTGGCGCGCGAGACAGCGCGGCGCATTCGCGGTCTCGGCTTCGTGCCCTGGGTGGCCAATCCTGAACTTGACGCACTCGGGGTGGGCAGTCGCGAAGTCGTGCCGCGCCGCGTGTTGGTCCTGACCGACCGCCCCGACGACGGCGGCGACCTGCACTTCTCGGGGGCACAGCGCATGCTCGGCATGCCGCTCAACTACCTGGGCTACTCGTATGAATTGATCGATCCGCGCAGCCAGGCGCTGCCCGAAGGCGTATTGGCCGGGCGCTATGCCGGCATCGTCACCTGGTTGTCCCCCGGGCGCGGCCTGGCCGAGGCGCGCGTCGCCGCCTTCCTCAAGCGCCACATCGCCGACGGGTTGCGCCTGGCAGTGTTCGGCCAGTTTCCCTTTGCTCTCGAGGCCAAGGGGCTGCGCGAATTCGGCGTCGATCTGGTCGGCGCGGCACCGGCAGGGCGCCTGGCCGTGACGCGGCGCGACGCGATGCTGGGATTCGAAACCGAGGTGCTGCCGCGACGCGACCTGCCCCTCTTGCGAAGTGGCAGCGGCGCGCAACCCCTGTTGCGCCTGACCGATGCGGCCGGCAACGCCTACGATCCGGTCGCACTGACGCCGTGGGGCGGCTACGCCCTGTCGCCTTACTCGTGGTCCCTCCTGGGCGCGCTGGACCTGGAGCGCTGGGTTGTCGACCCGGTGCGCTTTCTGCGCGCGGCACTCGCCACCCCGGACCTTCCGGTGCCGGATGTGACGACCGAGTCGGGCCGCCGCATGCTCTTGGTACACGTGGACGGAGACGGCTGGGCTTCGCGTGCGGAGATGGGCGGCATTGCCTACGCTTCCGAAATCATGGAAAAGGAAGTGCTGGCCCGCTACCGTGTGCCCACCACGGTATCGGTGATCCAGGGAGAGACCGCGGCCGATGGCCTGTACTCGGCACAAGCCCCGGCGCTGGAGGCGATCGCGCGGCGCATCTTCAGGCTGCCCCACGTCGAGCCCGCCAGCCATTCGTATTCGCATCCTTTCAACTGGGCGCTCGCCGAAGCCGGCGCGCGCGCGCCGGCCGGAGAGGCCTACCACCTCAAGATCGCCGGCTACCGGTTCGACCTGCGGCGCGAGATCGCTGGCTCGATCGATTACATCCGCAAGAGCCTGGTGCCGCCCGAGAAGCAGCCGCGCGTCTTTCTCTGGTCCGGCAACTGCGTGCCTACCCCTGCGGCGCTGCGCACCGCGGCGGCTGCCGGTCTACTCAGCATGAACGGCGGCGACACCACCATCACGCGCTCGCACCCCACCTGGACGCGCATCGCGCCGCAGGGCATCCGCAAGGAGGGCCTGTACCAGGTGTTCGCGCCCAACCAGAACGAGAACGTCTACACCAATGACTGGACCGGTCCCTTCTATGGTTACGAGCGCGTCATCGAGACCTTCGAGTTGACCGAGACGCCGTTGCGCGTCAAGCCGATCAACATCTACTACCACACCTACGCGGCGTCCAAGCCGGCTTCGCTGGGTGCGCTGCGCAAGGTCTACGACTGGGCGATGAAGCAGCCGACCGCGCCGGTCTATGCCTCCGAGTACATCCGCAAGGTGCAGGACTTCGAGAGCGCCGTGGTGGCGCGCGAACTGGACGACGGCGCGCTGATCGTGCGCACGGGCGGCGCCTTGCGCACGCTGCGCGTGGCACCGGATGCGGGCCTGCCCGACCTGGCCGCCAGCGCCGGCGTGGCGGGCGTGGGGACCGGCCCGGGCGGGCGCTACCTGACCCTGGCCGGCGCGCAGGCGCGCATCGTCGCCGCGCGCGCGGGCGCAGCCCCGCAGCCCGGCGTCGCCGAAGCCAACGGCCGCATCGATGCGCTATCGCGCGCGGGCGGCAACCTCGAGTTCACGCTCACCTCGCACGTCGCGCCGACCTTCCGCCTGCACGATGCCGCGGCTTGTAGCGTGACCATCAACGGCCGGCCGGCGCGACCCGTGCCCGGCACGCAAACCTATGACACCGATCCGGCAGGCGCCGGGCGCGCACCGCACCAACAAGTGGTACGCGTTCGATGCGTCCAATGAGCGACTGAGCCTGTTTTCGTGGTGGTCGGTGCTGCTCTTCGGCATCGGCGTCGCGTTCGCTTTGGCGCTTATCTTTCCGCAAAAGGGGCTCGAAGAGCGCCTGGCGCGCAACGCCCGCGCCGACGCGCTGACCGTCGAGTACCTGCGCGTGTTCCTTGCCGCCCGACCGGACTCGCCGCGCCTGCGCATGCTGCTGGCGCGCCAGCTGGTGCTGCTGGAGCGCCACGACGAGGCGCGCTGGGCGCTCAAGGCCTTGATCGAGAACAATGCGGGCCCCGCACGCCTCGAGGCGCTGCTCTACGATTTCGACATCCTCGAGAAGCAGGCCTACTTGCACACTCCGGGCAGCGCCGCGCGCGAGCAGGCCTTGAGCCTGGCCGCGGAGCGCCTGCGCGAGTTGTCGCGCGAGCCCCTGGACACGCCGCAGCTGGCTTACCTTGCCGAACGTGCCGTCGCCACCGGCGACCGGGTCACCGCGGTGCGCCTGTACGCGCGCCTGGCCGCGCGTGGCGAGGTCGCGAGCGACAAGGCCAACGCCGATGCAGCGCGCCTGGTGCTGGGTCTCAACGACTACCGCGTCGCCGCGCAGCTGTTCTTTCGCGCCCAGGAGCGCGCGGTGGGTCTGCCGAAGAAGCGCGAACACTTTCGCGATGCGATCGCCACGCTCGTGGCCGGCAATCACTTCGACGAGGCCGTGGGCGAGGCCGAGGCGCGCATCGAATCCCTGGGCGACGATCCGGAGACCCTGCGCTTCCTGACCAGGATGGCACAGGCCGCCAACCGCCCGGATGCGGCACAGCGCTTCGTCAAGCGCCTCTTGCGCATGGCGCTCCTGCGGGCGCTGGAAGAACGCCTGGCGCGCGCGTTGCCGCTGCCCGAACCTCGCTTCGAACTGGCCGCCTACACGCAGGGCGGTGCCTTCGCCACGCGCGTGAACGCATCCGCGAAGGGCCCGCAGCTGCCTTTCGACGACGCCGCCTATCTGCTGGGCTTCGAGGTCTTTGTCGCCGCCGGCAATTTGGTCGACGCCTTCAAGGTCGCCGAGTCCGCGGTGCTGCAGGCTCCCGACCTGCCCGAATGGCGCAAGCGCTTGGCGCAGGTGGCCGAATGGCGCACCCTGCCGCAACTGGCCCTGCCGCACTGGCTGGCGCACGCCCGCATGACCGGCGATGCGGCCAGCTGGGAGGCGGTGCTGCGCCTGGCTGCAGGCCTGCGCGACGACGATGCGCTGCAGGCAGCGCTCGAAATCCGTCTGACGCGCGCGCCGGGCGACCTGACCCTGATCGAGCGCCTGGTCGAGTTGCACGAGCGCCAGGGCAGGCCGGATGCCGCCATCGAGCTTCTGCGCGCGCGCGCGACCGGGCGCGCGCGCCTGGCCCTCCTCGAACGGCTGGTTCTACTGGCGGAGCGGGCTGGACGCGATGAATTGGCTCTGGCGACGCTTTCCTCGCTGCAGCGCGAGTTTGGGGCCACGCCTGAGCGCGCCATGCGCCAGGCCGGTTTCCTGTACCGCAAGCGCGACGTGCGCGGCGCACTGGCGGCGCTGGAAGCGGTGTCGCCCGAGGCGGCCGGCGACAACGTCGAGTTCTGGAGCATGACCGCGGAACTGGCGCGCCTCCTGCAAGAGGATGGCAAGGCCATCGCCGCCTACCGGCGCCTGCTCGCCATCGAGAAGTTCTCCGAGGGCGACCTGCAGAACCTTCTGGCAATCCTCGATTCCATGAGCCCGGCTTTGGCCGCGCAGGTGGCCGAATTCGCCTTTGCCAGGCATCCCAAGGCCGATTACGTGCTCACCGTCCTGTACCAGTACGGGCGTCTGCCTGATCATGCCGCGATCGGCCGCTTCCTGGCGCGCATTCCCGGCGGCCTGCTCGCCGAATTGCAACGCGATGCGCGCTTCCTGACCGCACGCGCGACCCATTACCAGGCCGTCGGCGATGTGCGCCGCGCGCTCGCCGACTACCGCGCCGCACACGCTGCCGATCCCGCCGATGCGCAGACCCGCGCCGCGATCCTGTGGCTCCTGATCGCCGCGCGCGACGATTCCGGCGTGCGCCAGGCTTTGCGCGTTTTCCTGCCTGGCGCGCGCGACCACGCCGTCCTGTGGGGTCCTGTGGCCGCCGCGCTGATGTCGATCAACCGCCAGGCAGATGCGCTGCCGTGGTTTCGCCGAGCGGCCCGCAGGCACAACGACTATCTCTGGATGATGGCCTACGCCGAGTGCCTGGACGCGAACATGCAGGGTGAAGTGGCCTGGCGCATTCGTCGCCTGGTCTGGACCGAGTTGCGGCGCGGCGATGTGCTGGCGTCGCTCGCGCCGGCCGAGTGGAATGCTCTGCGCGATCGCCTGGCCTCGCTGGCACAGGTATTCGTTCCCGGGGACCGCGCCAGGGCGATCGTCGAGGCGCTTTTGATCGCGGACCTCAAGGACCTGGTGCGCCCCGCGCCGCCCGCGCCGCTGCCGGCCGATGGCGCCGCCTTGGCGCGCCTGCGCGCCGAGGCGCCCGCCGCGCCGCCAGACCCGG
>JBJXGS010000228.1:0-66588 GCA_046160545.1 Burkholderiales bacterium | reverse complement strand
GGGTTGCCGGATCCGGCTCGATGCCGGTCTCCTGCAGGATCTGCCGCGAAATGCGGTTCATCTTGTTGATGGTCTCGATCATGTGCACCGGGATGCGGATGGTGCGCGCCTGGTCGGCGATCGAGCGGGTGATCGCCTGGCGGATCCACCAGGTGGCGTAAGTCGAGAACTTGTAACCGCGCCGGTACTCGAACTTGTCGACCGCCTTCATGAGGCCGATGTTGCCTTCCTGGATCAGGTCGAGGAACTGCAGGCCGCGATTGGTGTACTTCTTGGCGATCGAGATCACCAGGCGCAGATTGGCCTCGGTCATCTCGCGCTTGGCGCGGCGCGCCTTGGCTTCGCCGGTCGACATCTGCTTGTTGATGTCCTTCAAGTCCTTGAGCGGGATGCCGAGCGTATTCTGCAGGTCGATCAGGCGCTGCTGCTGCTCCTGCACCGCCGGAACAAAGCGTGTCAGCGTCGCGCTGTAGGGACGGCCTGCGTCGACCTCACGCTGCACCCAGCGCAGGTTGGTCTCGTGCCCCGGGAATTCCTTGATGAAGTGCGGGCGCGGCATGCCGGCCTTGTAGACACAGATCTCCTGCACGCTGCGCTCGTGCTGGCGCACGCGGTCGACCTGGCCGCGCAACATGTCGCAGAGACGCTCGACCATGCGCGCGGTGAAGCGCACGGAGAACAGTTCCTCCGAGATCGCGTTCTGCGTGTCGACGTAGGGCTTGCTCTTGTAGCCCTTCTTGGCAACGATGACCTTCATCTTCTCGTGCAGATGGAAGATGCGCGAGAACACCTCGAGCGCCTTCTGCTTGAGTTCGGCCATCTGCGCGGCGTTGGCGGCGCTGGCGGCCTCGCCGTCGTCATCCTCTTCCTCGCCCGGGTTGATGACTTCTTCCTCGGCCTCGGCGGCCTCGAGCGCGGCCAATTCTTCCTCGGTCGCGTTCGGGTCGATGATCCCGTCGACGAGTTCGTCGACACGCATTTCGTCGCGCGAGATCTTGCCGGCCATCGCGAGAATTTCCTCGATCGTGGTCGGACAGGCGGCGATGGCCTGGATCATGTGCTTCAGGCCATCCTCGATACGCTTGGCGATTTCGATCTCGCCTTCGCGCGTCAAAAGCTCGACCGAACCCATCTCGCGCATGTACATGCGCACCGGGTCGGTGGTGCGTCCGAACTCGGAATCGAGCGACGAGGCGGCGGCTTCGGCCTGTTCCTCGACGTCGTCGTCGTTGGCTGCGGCTGGCGCGTTCTCGTTAAGCAAGAGCGTCTCGGCGTCGGGCGCCTGGTCGTAGACCGCGATGCCCATGTCGGAGAAGGTCGAGATGATGGCTTCGATCTGCTCGGCATCAACGATGTCGTCGGGCAGGTGATCGTTGATCTCCGAATAGGTCAGGAAGCCGCGCTCCTTGCCGAGCTTGATGAGAGCCTTCAGCTTGTTGCGGCGCGCCTCGACGTCTTCGGCCGTGGGCGCCTGCTGCAGGAGCAGCATCTCGATACGCTCACGATGCTTGCGCTCCGAGCGTGCGCTCTTCTTGCCGGACTTGACCGGCGCCACCGGCGCGGGCGCAGGCTTTGCGGCTGCGGGAGCGGGTGCGGGTGCGGCAGCTTGCGCCTTTTCGGGTTGCGCGCTGACCTTGGCGGCCTTGCCCGCCACCGCGGGAGCCTTCGCAGCCCCCTTCGGCGCAGCAGCCTTGGCGGGCGGCGGCGCGGCCGCCTTAGCACCTGATTTGAGTGTCGGAGTTGCTGCAGGCTTCTTGATTGTCACGGGCTTCTTTGTTGTTGCAGGCTTTTTGACCGCCCCGCGCTGCTTGGCTGCCGCCGGCTTACCCGCCGGCACCTGCTTCTTTGCCGGCGCGACCTTCTTTGCCGCTGCCGGCTTCTTCGGCGCTGCCTTGGTCGGGGCCGCTTTTTTCGCGACGGGTTTCACGGGCTTCTTGGGGGCGGCTTTGGCGACGGGCTTCTTGGCCATGAAAACCTCTGCGGGTCGGGAGGAAACGCGCACGGCTGATGCGCGACTGCCTGCGGAGGGGAGCCCCGCAGACAACCGCATTGGCGCGTCAAAGTAAAGCTGATCATTATAGCATTGGCCGCCACTCTTACCGGACCCTGTCAGGAGGCGCTCGCCCTGGCGCGCAGGCGGGTCTCTTCACCCAGAAGTGCGCTGTATTCCTCCCGCGCGCCGGTTTCGGCAGCCACGCGCGGTGCCAGTTCCTGCATGCGCCGGTGGCGCCACTGGCCGCGCAAGGCCTCCAACGCATGCAAGTACTCCGAAACCACAACCTCGGCAGTCTTCTCGATTTCCAGTTCCTCGACCTGCGCACGGCGCAGGAGCGGCTCCAGATCCCCCCCGCCGAATCGATCGAACAGCCAGGCCGCCGAGACCGGTCCCTGCGTGGTGGTGATGGCGTCCAGAAGAGAGTGCACCGGGGACTCGGCGGGAATGCTGGCGCGATTTTGCGCAGTCTCCTCCCTGGTGGCCAGGCCCGGATCACGCACCAGAAGCCGCACGATCTGCTCATCCAGCGGAGTCATCGGCGCACGCGCCACGCGTGGCGGCGCGACGCGCGGCAGTGCTGCCTGCGGCTTCAAGTCGCACAGGCGCTCCACCTCTGTTGGCATCATGTCGACCAGGAAAGCGATCTCCTTGACCAGCCCCAAGCGCAGACCGGGGGCGGCGATGCGCAGGAGTTGCGGCTTGGCGGCACTGACAAGCGCCGCACGCCCTTCGGCGCTGCCGAGGTCAGCCTCCTCGCGCAATTGGTCGATCAGCACTCGCGAGAGCGGCAAGGCCTCGCGTTCGAGCGCTTCGAAGGCAGCACGTCCGTGCTCACGCACATAGCTGTCAGGGTCGTGCTCTGGGGGCAGGAACAGGAACGCGAAGACCTTGTCGTCAGTGACCAGTGACAGGGAGTTCTCCAACGCGCGCCGGGCGGCGCGTCGTCCAGCGGCGTCGCCGTCGAAACAGAAGACCACACGATCGGCCTGACGTGCAAGCTTTTGCACATGTGCCGGCGTGCAGGCTGTACCCAGGGTGGCGACCGCGTAGCCTATGCCGGCCTGCGCCAGCGCGACCACGTCCATGTAGCCTTCGACGACGATGACCCGACCGGCTTCGCGGATCGCCTGGCGCGCCTCGAACAACCCGTAGAGTTCGCGGCCCTTGTCAAACAGGGGGGTCTCGGGGGAATTCAGGTACTTGGGCTCGCCCGCACCGATGACGCGCCCGCCGAAACCGATGATGGCGCCGCGCGTGCCGCGGATCGGGAAAATCACCCGCCCGCGAAAACGGTCGTAGCGCGTGCCCTTGTCACTGTCGATGGTGAGACCCGTATCGGCCATGGCGCGATCGTCGTATTGCTCGCCGAACACCTCCTTGAGGGCGTTCCACTCATCGGGTGCATAGCCGATGCGAAATATGCGCGCCGCGCGCCGCGTCAGGCCGCGCCCATTGAGGTAGGCGCGCGCTGTCTCGGCGTCTTCCAGGCGCCCCTGGAAGAACATCGCCGCGCGTTCCAGCCGGTCGGTCAGATCGCGCGCCGTGTCCGCCGCCAGGCGCGGGCCGCCAGCCCCGGGTTCCTCGGGCACAACCATGCCGATGGATTGCGCCAGATCGCGGATTGCATCCACGTAGGACAGCCCGGCGTGTTCCATGAGAAAGCCGATGGCCGAACCGTGCGCGCCACAACCGAAGCAGTGATAGAACTGCTTGGCGGGGCTGACTGTGAACGACGGCGACTTCTCGTTGTGAAACGGGCACAGCCCCATCAGGTTGGCTCCACCCTTCTTCAACTGCACGTGCGCGCCGACCACA
Source organism: Burkholderiales bacterium (assembly GCA_046160545.1). GTDB lineage: Bacteria > Pseudomonadota > Gammaproteobacteria > Burkholderiales > JAEUOS01 > JAEUOS01. The sequence goes on along the minus strand of JBJXGS010000228.1, from coordinate 62,777 downwards.
TCGACGATGTCGATGCGGTTCAGAAGGTCGGCGATGAACGACTGCGGGATCATGAAGGATCGGAGCCTGCGGCTGAGGGCGCCGACATGCTGCCGGCACCAACGTGTCATTCTAGGTCCGCCTGCGCAGACCAGCGTTGGCGCCAAGGATGTGAACTGCGTCACAAATTGAACCGAATCGGGTTGTCGCGTCATGGGAGCCAGGCAACGCGTGTGATACAACCGCTGTCCCCCTTTGTCGTAACACCGGTCACACTTGACGTGATTCAGCCAACACCCCCATGTTGCCGCCCAGCCTGACCCAGGAATTGGCAGTCCTGCCGGACGTCGGCGTCGAGACCGCCGAGTTGCTCGCGCGTTCGCAGCGCCTCGAAGTGCTGCTGGAGCACACCAGCAGCAGCCTCAAGTCACTTGAGGAGCGCCTGCATGCCTCGGAGTCAATCGCGTCGTTCGGCCACTTCAAGGTCGACGAGTTCGAGCGCTTTCAGCTTTCGGCGTCCGCACGCGCGCTCCTGGGCATCGAGGTTGCGAGCGCCAGTCTTGACGAAGCGCTGGCGCACGCGCCGAGCGCGGATTGCGACCGTTTCGGCGCCGCCCTCTGGCAACTTATCGAGACCGGGCAGCAGGTCGACCTTGAAGTCGCGCTGGAAATGCCGCAATCCGGCACCCGCTGGGTGCGTCTGGCAGTGCGACGCACACAGTCGGGGCGCAGCAGCGAACTCTATGGACTCATCATAGATGTCACCGAGGCGCGCCGCGAGGCGGTGCGCCGCGACATCGCGCTCAAGGTGAGCGAGGCGCTGTTGCGTGACATCGAGTCGCAAACCGCCTATGAAAGCGCCTTGCAGACGGTTTGCAAAGGACTGGGGTGGGACATGGGTTCATGCTGGCTCATGGACGCGCGCGGCCTGCACCTGCGCTGCCTGGCGATCTGCGCGCCCGATGGCGCAGATCTGACCGATCTGGTGCAAACCTCGCGTGGCACGACGCTCGCCAGCGGCGAAGGCATGGTTGGGACCGTGTATGCCTCACGCGAGGCCTTTTGGTCGGAAGATGTCGCCACCGAGCCGCGCTTCGCCGAGCGCGGCCTGGCCGCCCGTTGCGGCATTCGCTCTGCCTACACCTTCCCCATCCTGGTCGACACCGGAACCTGCATCGGGGTCGTGCAATTTCTTTCGCGCAACCCGCGTCGCGTCGACGCGCTGCTGCCTTCGCTTTCCCAACTGATCGGCACGCTTTTGGCCCAACGAGTGCGGCGCGAGTCCTGGATAACTCGGCTGCGCCAGGTAGCCGAACGCGACGCCTTGACCGGCTTGTACTCGCGCTACGCCTTGATCGAGCGCATCTGGCGCTTGAGCGGCAGCGCCGATGCGCACCCCTTCGCGGTGGTCTCGTTCGACCTGAACCGGTTTCGCCTCATCAACGAGGCTCTGGGCCATGAAGCCGGCGACCTGGTGCTCAAGGCGCTCGCTGCGCGTGCCCAGGTGCAACTGCCGCCCGGGGTGCGCCTGGCGCGACTTTCGGGCGACGAATTCGCCGCGCTGGTACCCGGCGAAGGCGTGGCGGTCGACCGCGTGGTCGCGGGCATCGAGGCCTGTGCAGCCGAGCCGGTCCAGATCAATGGCTACGAGTTTTCCCTGACCGCCGCAATCGGAGTGGCGCGCTTCCCCATGGACGGCAGTGAAGCCGAGGGCTTGTTGCGGGATGCCGATTCCAGGCGCAGGCGCGGCAAGCGCAGTTCGCGTTCCGTACCGGCCCTGCCGCGCACCACCAACGCCGCCAGTGCCTTAACCGAGATTCAGCTGGAACAGGAACTGCGCAACGCCATCGACAGCGACGCCCTGGAGGTACATTACCAGCCGATCTTTCGCTTGAACGACGGCCAACTGGCTGGCGCCGAGGCCCTGATCCGCTGGCGCCATCCGACCCGCGGCCTCCTGACCCCCAGCAGTTTCCTGCCCATGGCCGATGCCGCAGGTCTCAGCCGGGCGATCAGCCGGGCGGTGCTGGGACGTGTGACACGCGACCTCGCTGCCGCTGCTACGCGGCTGGCGCCCGGACTGCGCGTGAACGTGAATCTCTCAGCGCTGGATTTCCGTGACCTCAAGCTCTTCAAGGAGATTGGCGACCTGTTGCGTGCTTCCGGAGTGGCAGCCGAACGCCTTCGTTTCGAAATCACCGAAAGCATGCTCATGGAGGACGTCAGCATGGCCGAGCGCGTGGTCGGTCTCCTGGCCGACTACGGGGTCGAATTCGCCATCGACGACTTCGGCACCGGTTACTCCTCGCTCGGACAACTGGCACGCCTGCCGGTGCATGAAATCAAGATTGACCAGTCCTTCACCGCCGGTATGGGATCCGGCCGCGGCAAGGCAGTGGTGCGCGCGGTGCTGGACCTGGCGCGTCGCCTAGGCATGCCAGTCACCGCCGAAGGCGTCGAGACCCGTGAGCAGGCAACGACCCTCCTGGCTTACGGTTGCGAGAAGGGCCAGGGCTACCTGCTCGGCCGGCCGGCGCCATTTCGCGACCTGCTGCGCCTGGCGCAGGCAGGCCCCGCAGCGATGGTCGCGCACGCCGAGCCTTAACGGCGTCATGGCCGCACAGGGAGCTACGACGGCTCCTTGATACACTGGCGCGATGCAACTCTCGACCGGGATGGTGCGCGACCACCGGTCGCCCGCTGTCGATGACCGCGGCGACGAGGCCCGCCCCAGCGACACGCCAACGGTGCCGCACGCAGGTCGGCTCGCCTGCCTCATCGTGGCTACGATCGCTATCGGGCTTGCCGTGGATCGATACGCAGGCTTTCCTGGCCAGGTCGTCACCAGCGTGGTGGTTTGGGCAGTTCTCACGGCCCTGGTCCTGAAACTGCCGCGCCCGCTCGCCACGCGCCTGATCGCGTGCGTTTGGATTTCCGGGCTTGGGGAGATGGCGGCCTCGCTGGCCTGGGGCTTATACGACTACCAGTTCGGCAATGTGCCGCTATTCGTTCCGCCCGGGCATGCGCTCCTCTACCTGCTGGGTCTCATCATTGCTGAGCGCCTGCCGGCACGCGCCGCCGTGGCCATACCACTGGCGGCGGCGCCGGTGGTGGCCTGGCTTGCCGTGAGCGGCCTGGACACGCTTAGCCTGCCTCTGTTCGCGATCTTCTGCGTCTTCATGACCCTGGGCCGGCACACGCGGCTGTACGCCACCATGTTCGTCATCGCGCTGTTGTTGGAGCTGTACGGCACGGCTTTGGGAAACTGGAGCTGGCGCCCCGTTGCGCCGGTGCTGGGCCTTGCCACGCTCAATCCGCCGTTTGCCGCAGGGGTCTTCTACTGCGTGCTGGATTGGCTGGTGCACCGCCGTGTGTTTGGCCTGCGCGGCCGTGGCGCTCGCGCATCCTGCTAGTCTTGCGTTCCGCCCTCTCCGGAGTCCTCAATGCAACCCAGCGGCTTTTCCCGCCTGCAACTGCCGCGGCGCGCGGTCGCCCTGGTGCTGGCCGGCGGCCGCGGCTCGCGCCTGAAGGACCTCACTGATCGACGCGCCAAGCCGGCCGTGTATTTCGGCGGCAAGTTCCGCATCATCGATTTTGCCTTGTCGAACTGCATCAACTCCGGAATCCGCCGCGTCGGCGTGATCACCCAGTACAAGTCGCATAGCCTGCTCAGGCACCTGCAGAAGGGCTGGAGTTTCCAGCGCTGGGAGGCCAACGAATTCATCGAACTCCTGCCGGCACAGCAACGCACCGAGGACGAATCCTGGTATCGCGGCACCGCCGATGCCGTGTATCAGAACATCGACATCGTGCGCGACCATAAGTCGGACTACATCGTCGTGCTCGCGGGCGACCACATCTACAAGATGGACTACGCGCGCATGCTGGAATTCCATGCCGAGCGCGGTGCGCAGTGCACGGTGGGCTGCATCGAGGTGCCGCGCGCGGAAGCGAGCGCCTTTGGCGTGATGGCCGTGGACCGTTCGCACCAGATCCTCGATTTCGTCGAGAAACCGGCCGATCCGCCGGCCATGCCCGGCAAGCCGGACCGCGCGCTGGCCAGCATGGGCATCTACGTCTTCAACACCAGCTACCTGTTCAGCCTGCTAGAGGCCGACATCCGCAATCCGGCGTCAAGCCATGACTTCGGGCGCGACATCATTCCCGAGACGGTTCGTCAGGGCGTCGCCTGCGCGCATCCCTTTGCCCTCTCCTGCGTCGCCTCCGACGATGCCGCCGAACCCTACTGGCGCGATGTCGGAACCGTCGATGCCTACTGGTCGGCCAATATCGACCTGACCATGCCGACGCCGGCCTTGGACATGTACGACACGTCCTGGCCGATCTGGACCTATCAGGAACAGCTGCCGCCGGCCAAGTTCGTCTTCGACAATGACGACCGGCGCGGCATGGCGGTCGATTCGATCGTCTCCGGCGGTTGCATCATCTCCGGATCGCGGGTGGCGCGCTCAGTGCTTTTCTCCAAGGTACGCGTGCACTCGTATGCGAAGGTCGACCAGTCGGTTTTGCTGCCGGCTGTCGAGGTCGGTCGCGGTGCGCGCCTCACGCGGGTGGTGATCGATCGCGGCGTGCATATCCCGCCGGGATTGATCATCGGCGAAGATCCAGCGGCGGACGCCGCGCGTTTCCTGCGCAGCGACGAGGGCACCGTGCTGGTGACCCAGTCCATGATTGACCGCCTCTCGGCCGGCGCGTCTTAAGGATGGCCACCTAGACCGATGCGGGTCCTGTACGTCAGCACCGAGGTCCATCCCATCCTCAAGACAGGCGGGTTGGCGGACGTCAACGCCGCGCTGCCGCGCGAGCTGTGCGAGGCCGGCGCCGATGTGCGTCTGCTGCTGCCGGGTTTTCCCGCCCTGCTCGAAGCGCTCAATGGCGCGCGTCGGGTCGCAGGCCTTGCGCCGCGCTTGGGCGCCAACGCAATCAGTCTTCTCTACGGCAGCCTGGCGGGCATGCCGGCCTATCTGATCGATGCTCCGGCGCTGTACGCACGCCCCGGCAATCCCTATATCGCGGCCGATGGCACTGACTGGCCCGACAACCTGGAGCGCTTTGCACTCCTGGGCTTGACCGCGGCGGGCTTCGCCGACGGCGGCATCGACGCATTCCGGCCCGACATCGTGCATGGCCACGACTGGCACGCGGGCCTGTCATGCGCCTATCTGGCCGCGCGCGGCGGCGACCGCCCGGGAGCGGTGTTCACGGTGCACAACCTCGCCTACCAGGGGTCGTTCCCTGGTGCCGATTTCGCCAAACTTGGCCTGCCCGCGCACCAGTTCGCCATGCACGGGCTGGAATTTCACGGCGCGCTCAACTGCATGAAGGCCGGGCTTTTCTACGCCGACCGCATCACCACCGTGAGCCCCACCTACGCTCGCGAAGTACAGATGCCCGAGCATGGCCTGGGTATGGATGGTCTGCTGCGCTCGCGCGCCGGCGCCTTGCGCGGCATTCTCAATGGCGTCGACACCTTGCACTGGAATCCCGCGACCGACCCGTACCTGCCGGCGCACTTCGGCGGCTACGACCTCGCGGGCAAGCGCGCCTGCCGGGCGCATCTGGCTGACGCGCTGGCGCTCGTTCCCGGCGCTGGCCCGCTGGTGGCAGTAGTCAGCCGCCTGACGCCGCAAAAGGGCCTTGACATACTTGTCGATGCATTGCCACCCCTGGTCGCCAAGGGTTTTACTTTTGCGCTCCTGGGCAGCGGTGATGCCCGGCTGGAAGCTGCCTGGCGCAAAGCCGCAGCTCTTTACCCCGGTCGGGTCGCGGTGCGCATCGGCTACGACGAAGCGTTGGCGCATCGCATCATCGCAGGCGCCGACATGATCGCCGTGCCATCGCGCTTCGAACCCTGTGGACTTACGCAGATGTACGGCCTGGCCTATGGGACGATCCCGTTGGTGCACCGCGTCGGTGGCCTGGCCGATACGGTCGTGGATGCAACTCCCGCAGAGGTGCGGGCGGGCAACGCAACCGGATTTGTCTTCGACAAGCCACACACCGACGATTTGTTGGCTGCATTCGGGCGCGCGCTGACTGCCTGGAACGATCCGCATCTATTCCGGGGCTTGCAACGCACCGGCATGGCGCAAAATCACGCATGGACCATACCGGCAGAAGAATATCTCTCGGTCTACAAGGAACTGCGCCCTCAGGCATGATCATTGCATGGCTCCGGAGCAGTCCTGTCCGTTTCGCACCGCCCACCCCCCGCTGTCTTCGCCCACTCATTCCCTGACCACCTGATGGACACACGTACCAACCCTGATCCGATCCAGTCCGACACCGTCGGACACGGCATCGAGTCGCTGCGCAAGTCGATCGCCCACCACCTGCTCTATACGGTCGGCAAGGACTCGGTCGCAGCCTCGCGCCGCGACTGGATTTACGCGCTTTCGGCCGCGGTACGCGACCGCCTGGTCGAGCGCTGGATGCAGACCACGCGCGCCCAGTACAGCCAGAACGTCAAGCGCGTCTACTACCTGTCGATGGAGTTCCTGCCCGGGCGCTCGTTGTCGAACGCCCTGATCGCCCTGGGACTGTTCGACGAATGCCATGCTGCGGCGCGCGAATTGGGCCTGGACCTGGATGAACTGGCCGCACTCGAGCCAGATCCGGCGTTGGGCAACGGCGGCCTGGGCCGGCTGGCTGCCTGCTTTCTCGACTCCATGGCGACGCTTTCGCTGCCGGGATTCGGTTACGGCATCCGCTACGAGTACGGCATGTTCGCGCAGCGCATCGTCGATGGCCACCAGGTCGAGGTGCCTGATCATTGGCTGGTAGCCGGCAATCCATGGGAGTTCGCCCGCCCCGAGGTCAAGTACACCATCCGCTTCGGCGGACGCATCGAGGAGCGCGACCGCCAGGCCCACTGGGTCGATAGCGAAGACGTGCTGGCGATGGCCTACGACACGCTGGTCCCCGGCTACGGCACGAGTGCGGTCAACACGCTGCGTCTGTGGTCGGCCACCTCCAGCGAAGCGATCAACCTGGCGTTGTTCAACCAGGGCAACTACACCGCGGCAATCGAAGCCAAGAACGCATCCGAGAACGTCTCGCGGGTGCTATACCCGGACGACAGCACCGAGCGCGGCCGCGAGCTGCGCTTGAAGCAGGAGTACTTTTTCGTCAGCGCCTCGCTGCAGGACCTGCTGCGGCGCTACTTCAAGACCCATGCCGGCGTCGAACAGCTGGCCGACAAGGTGTCGATCCATCTCAATGACACCCATCCCGCGATCGCCGTCCCGGAGCTGATGCGCCTGTTGATCGACGAACGCAAGGTGCCATGGACCCTGGCGTGGCGCCTGACCACGCGCATCTTCTCCTACACCAACCACACGTTGATGCCCGAGGCGCTCGAGACCTGGCCGGTGGCGATGATGGAGCGCGTGCTGCCGCGCCACATGAAGATCATCTTCGACATCAATGAGCTGTTCCTCGATCAGGTGCGGCGCGCCCGGCCGGACGACGCCGGCTTCCTGCAACGCGTGTCGCTGATCGACGAGAACCACGGCCGGCGCGTGCGCATGGCCTACCTCTCGGTTGTGGCCAGCCACAAGGTCAATGGCGTCTCCAAGCTGCATTCGCAGCTGCTCAAGGACACGGTGTTCGCCGATTTCGACGCGCTCTTTCCGGGCCGCATCGTCAACCGCACCAACGGCATCACGCCGCGACGCTGGCTGGCGCTGGCCAATCCGGGCCTCGCGCGCCTGATCGACCGTCACATCGGCACCGCATGGCGTACCGACCTGGAGCAACTCGCCCGCTTGGTCCCGCTGGCCGCGGACCCGGCCTTCGCAACCCAGTTCGCGACCGTCAAGGCTGCCAACAAACGCCGCCTGGCTGACATCATCAGCCATAGAGTCGATGTGGCGGTGCGCCCCGATTCACTCTTCGACGTGCAGATCAAACGCATCCACGAGTACAAGCGCCAATTGCTCAACGTACTGGGCGTGGTGGCGCGCTACCGGCGCATCCTGGCCGAACCGCAGCGCGACTGGACGCCGCGAACCTTCATCTTCGCCGGCAAGTCGGCTTCCGCATATGTGATGGCCAAGCGCATCATCCACCTGATCAACGACGTCGCGCGCACGATCAACGCGGACGCGCGTGTCGACGGGCTGCTCAAGGTGGTATTCATGCCCAACTACGGCGTCTCGCTGGCGCAGTCCATCATTCCGGCGGCGGATTTGTCCGAGCAGATCTCCACCGCGGGCACCGAAGCCTCGGGCACCGGCAACATGAAGCTCTCACTCAACGGCGCCCTGACCATCGGCACCGAGGACGGCGCCAACATCGAGATTCGCGACGCGGTCGGAGCTGAAAACATCTTCATTTTCGGCCTGTCGGCCGCCGAAGTTGCGGCACGGCGCGCGGCCGGGTACCGCCCGCACGAACTGCTGGAGGCGGATCCGGAGCTGGCCGCGGTACTAGCCGACATTGGCGGCGCGACATTCTCGCCCGGGGCTCCCGGCCGGCATGGTGACATCGTCGCATCGCTGACCACCCATGGCGACCACTACCTGCTGCTGGCCGACTTTCGCGCCTACATGGATGCGCAGGCGCGCATTGACGCGCTTTACGGCGACCCGGCAGAATGGAATCGCCGCGCAATCCTCAACGTCGCCGCGATGGGACCGTTCTCCAGCGACCGCACGATTCGCGAGTACGCCGAAGGCATCTGGCGTGTCCACCCGCTCTCAGCCTAAGGCGCCGGCCTACGCACCTGCCCCGGCGGCGCCGGTCGTAGGCGAACTCGACGCGTGGCTGATCGGCGAGGGCAACCACCAGCGCCTCTACGAGGTACTGGGCGCCCATCCTGTCTGCGTGACCGGAGTCGATGGCGTCAATTTCGCGCTCTGGGCTCCCAACGCCGGGGGCGTGGCCGTCGTCGGCGATTTCAACGACTGGGACGCCACCCGCCATCCGCTCAAGCAGGTGCACGGCCGCGGCGTCTGGGAGGGCTTCGTCGCCGGCGCTGCCGCAGGCGCGCACTACAAGTACGCGATCACCACACCGGCAGGCGGCGCACCTGTCCTGAAGGCCGACCCGTTTGCACGGCGCGCCGAGTTGCGTCCGGCGACCGCGTCGATCGTCGCACCTGCGCTGGCGGCGCGATCCGCCAGGCGCGCAGCAGCCGGTAGTGCCGCGCCGGTGTCGATCTACGAGGTGCACGCCGGTTCGTGGCGACGCGGCGCAGGTGGCGCCTTCCTGTCCTGGCCCGAGCTCGCAGAGACCCTGCTGGCGCACGTCAAGGCGCTCGGCTTCACCCACATCGAGCTCCTGCCGGTGACCGAGCACCCGTTCGACGGGTCCTGGGGCTATCAACCGACGGCTCTGTTCGCGCCGACCGCGCGCCATGGCACCCCTGAGCAATTCGCGGACTTCGTCGCCCGCTTTCAGGATGCCGGAGTGGGCGTTATTCTCGACTGGGTGCCGGGCCATTTTCCGGCCGACGACTACGCGCTGGCGCAGTTCGACGGTACGCACCTCTACGAGCATGCCGACCCGCGCCAGGGGGTACACCGCGACTGGAAAACCCTGATCTACAACTACGGGCGCGTCGAGGTACGCAATTTCCTCATCGCCAGCGCCTTGTACTGGCTCGAGACCTTCGGCATCGACGGGCTGCGTGTCGACGCGGTCGCGTCCATGCTCTACCTTGACTACAGCCGCCCGGACGGGGAATGGGTGCCGAACCAGTTCGGCGGGCGCGAGAACCTGGAAGCCGTCAGTTTCCTGCGCGAACTGAACAGCATCATCACAGCGCGTGTGCCGGGCGCGGTCATCTGTGCCGAGGAATCGACCGCGTGGCCCGGCGTGACCCGCGCTGCCGGGGCCGGTGGTCTGGGTTTCGACTACAAGTGGAACATGGGCTGGATGCACGATACGCTCGACTACATGCGCCGAGACCCGGTGCACAGGCCACATCACCATGAGCGCCTGACCTTTGGCCTTTTGTACGCGTTCGATGAACACTTCATCCTGCCGCTGTCGCATGACGAGGTGGTGCACGGCAAGGGCTCGCTGCTGGGCAAGATGCCCGGGGACCGCTGGCAGCGCTTCGCAAACCTGCGCGCCTACTACGCCTTGATGTGGGCCCAGCCGGGCAAGAAGCTGCTCTTCATGGGCGGCGAGTTCGGCCAGGCAGGCGAGTGGAATCACGACACAGAGCTTGACTGGAGTGCGCTTTCGGACGCCCAGCACGCGGGCGTGATGCGCCTGATCGGCGACCTCAACACCTGCTATCGACGCGAAAGCGCCCTCTGCGAGGACAGCGGCCCGGCCGCGTTCGAATGGATCGACCACCGTGATCGCGAACAAAGCGTGATCTCCTTCCTGCGCGTGAAGCCCGGCGCGCGCGAGGTCGTGGTCGTATGCAACTTCACGCCGGTCCCGCGGCATGGCTACCGGGTGGGCGTGCCGCACCCCGGAACCTATCGCGAACTGCTCAATACCGACTCGGCCTTGTATGGCGGGTCTGATCTTGGCAATGGCGGTCAGGTGATTGCAGGTACCGCCCCGGCGCACGACCGCCCCGCATCCCTCATGCTGACCCTGCCGCCGCTGGCGGTGCTGTACTTGGCACGGGAGGAAACTTGACTCCGGCGCGCCCGCACCTGGAGCATCTCGCGCAGACCGCCTTGTCGAGCGGCGCCGCGGCGCCGCTGGGTGCGACCTGGACGGGCGATGGCGTCAATTTCGCTCTCTACGCGCCACATGCGACAAAGGTCGAGCTGTGCTTGTACGACACGGATGCCGCGCATGAAATCGGCCGTCTGGAGCTGCCGGAGCAGAGCGACGGCGTGTGGCATGGTCACCATCCCCTGCTGCGTCCGGGACAGGCCTACGGCTACCGCGTGCACGGGCCCTATTCACCCGAGGACGGGCACCGCTTCAATGCGCACAAGTTGCTGCTCGACCCCTATGCGCGGGGCTTTGCCGGAACTTTCCGCTGGACCGGGGCGCATCACGGCCATCGCCCCGGGCACGCGCGCGGCGACCTCTCCTTCGACCGCCGCGACAACGCCTGGGGTATGCCCAAGTGCCGCGTGGTCGAAGCGACTGCCCGCGTAGAGGACCGGCCACGCATCCCCTGGCGCGATACGGTGATCTGCGAGGCACATGTCAAGGGCTACACGATGATGAACCCGCAGGTGCCGGCGGCGCTGCGCGGCACCTACGCGGGCTTCGCGCATCCGGCTTCGATCGCGCGCTTGAAGGCCTCTGGCGCGACCACAGTCGAACTCCTGCCGGTGCAGGAGTTTCTCGACGAGCCCGGGCTCATCACCGGTGAACTCACCAACTACTGGGGCTACAACCCGATCAACTGGTTCGTGCCGACCGCACGCTACGCAGGCGGCGGCGATCCGGCCACCGAGTTCCGCGCCATGGTGCGCGCCCTGCACTCAGCGGGCTTGGAAGTGATCATCGACGTGGTCTACAACCATACCGCCGAGGGTGACGAGACCGGCACGACCCTGTGCTATCGCGGCATCGCCAACAGCGTCTATTACTTGGCCGGCCCCGAGGCGCGCCGTTGCGCCAACCTGTCCGGTTGCGGCAATACCCTGAACCTTGCTCATCCGCGCGTACTGCAACTGGTCATGGATTCGCTGCGCCATTGGGTCGAGGAGTTTGGGGTTGACGGTTTTCGCTTCGATCTGGCAACCGCACTCGCGCGCGGTCGCGACGGCTTCGATCCCCAGGGTGCACTGCTGGCCTGCCTGCGCCAGGACCCGACGCTGTCGCAGGTCAAGCTCATCGTCGAGCCGTGGGACTCGACCGGCTGCCATACGGGCGCGTTCCCGCAAGGATTCTCCGAATGGAATGACCGCTTTCGCGACGCGGTACGCGGCTTTTGGCTGACGCGCACGGTGCACCGCGGCGAACTGGCGCGGCGCCTGACCGGTTCTTCCGACCTCTTCGCCCACAACGGGCGCGCGCCGCAATCTTCGATCAATTTCGTCACCGCACACGACGGCTTCACGCTCGCCGACCTGCTCGCCTACGAACGCAAGCACAACGAGGCCAACGGTCATGGCAACAGTGACGGCACCAGTGACAATCGCAGCATCAACTGCGGTGTCGAGGGGCCGAGCGCCGATCCGGCCATCCTGGCACGCCGCGACCGCCTCAAGCGCGCGCTCATGGCCACGCTGATGCTCTCACAAGGTGTGCCGATGTTTCCGGCCGGTGATGACCAGGGCCGCACGCAAGACGGCAACAACAACGCTTACGCACAGGACAATCCCACCACCTGGATCGACTGGGATGGCGCCGACACGCGCTTAGCCGACCTTAGCCGGCGCCTGGTGGCGTTGCGGCGCGCCCACCCGGCGCTGACCCGCACCAACTGGTTCAGCGGCACGCCCACGCAATTGGGCGAGCCCGATATCACTTGGCAGTCACCTGCGGGAGAAGCGTTGCGTCCCGAGGACTGGAATGACGTCAATCAGCGCGCCTTCGCCTACCGGATCGGCCGCCTCGACGCGGCCGAGTCCATGTTGCTGGTGCTGATCAACGGCGCCTCCGACCCGACCGCATTCGCCTTGCCGGAAGCAGCCCCGGCGCCCTGGCGCGTGATTCTCGCAACTACCGATTCCGGCGCAGATGTGAACGTGGACCAGGCGCACTGCGTCGTCGGCCCGGAGTCGCTGGCGGTATTGGCGGCTGCACCTGGCCACCCGCATGGATGAAGCCCTGGCGCGACTGGCAGCCGACTGCGGTGTCGAGCCCGGCTATTGGGATGGCCTCGGTCAGCGCCGCGACCTGACCGAAGCCGGTGCCCGCGCCATCGTCACGGCGCTCGGATATCCCGGTCCGGCTGCCGAGGAATTGCAGCGGCGCGCGAACCAACGGCGCACGCGCTTCGTGCCTCCATCGCCACCGACCTGCCATATCCCGGAGGACCTGAAGCAAGGCCGGCGCGTCTGGGGCCTGGCCGTGCAGCTCTACGCGCTGCGTTCCGCTCGCAACTGGGGGATCGGCGATTTCACCGACCTTGGCTCGCTGGCACGGGTCGCCGCCGCTGCCGGAGCGCAGGCCATCGGGCTCAACCCCCTGCATGCGCGCACGCTCTCGCGTCCGGACGATGCAAGTCCATATGCGCCCTCTTCGCGCCTGTTTCTAGACCCATTGTCACTGGACGTCAAAACAGTCGCGGGCTACGACGGCGCAGCCGCCCTGCGCGCCGAGGCCGCGGACTTCCAGGCACGCCTTGCAGCGGTGCGCGCGCTGACACGTGTCGACCACGCCTCGGTATGCGCGCTCAAGCTGGAAATCCTCGGGCTGGCCTACACCCACTGGAAGCAGATCACCAGTTTCGGTGAGCAGACGTCGCTGAAGCAATTTCGCGAAGCCATGGGAGCGGACGCGCTGGAGCAGTTCTGTACCTTCGAAGCCGCGCGCCTGGGTGCGACATCTCCAGCAGGCGCGGTCGGTGCCGAACCCGGCTTTCATGCCTTCCTGCAGTGGCAATGCGACCAGCAGCTCGGCACGGCAGCCGCGGCCGCGCGCACAGCCGGAATGCGTATCGGGCTGTATCGCGACCTGGCCGTAGGCGCCGCGGCGGACGGCGCGGAGGTAGCCGCGCATCCGAAACTCTTTGCCAGCGGCATCCACGTTGGCGCACCGCCGGACCTGCTCAACCGCGAAGGCCAGGATTGGGGCCTGCCGCCGTGGATTCCGGAGCGACTGGCAGAGGCTTCCTACCAGCCGTTTCGCGACCTGCTGCGCGCCAACATGCGTCATGCCGGAGCGCTGCGCATCGACCACGTCATGGCCCTGACGCGCCTGTTCTGGATCCCGCGCGGCGAGCGCGGCAGTGCCGGGGCCTACGTGCGCTACGACTTCGAAGCCATGGTCGGGTGCGTGTCCCTGGAAAGCCAGCGCCAAGCCTGCATGGTGATCGGCGAGGACCTGGGATCGGTCCCCGACGGACTGCGCGACGCGCTGGCCCGACGCGGCTTGTTGTCATACCGGGTGGCGATCTTCGAGCGCCACTGGGACGGCGACGGCTCCTTCAAGCGGCCCTGGGAGTATCCGCGTCAGGCGCTGGCAACGCTCGCGACTCACGACATGCCCACCGTTGCCGATTTCTGGAACGGTGGGGACATCGACCGTCAGGAGATGCTCGACCTGCTGCCACCGGAGACCACGAGCGCCGCAGCACATGCCCGGCGTGCCGGCGAGCGCGAAGGACTCGCGGCGTTGGCTCGTGCGCTGGATCTGCCAGCCCCGGGCGAGGGCGGCACGCAAGCCAGCGACAGCTTGCACGCCCTACTCGCACGCTCCGAGTCGATGCTGGCGATGGTGCAGTTGGACGACATCCTGGGCGAGATCGAACCGGTCAACATCCCGGGCACCTGGCGCGAATATCCCAACTGGACACGCAAGCTGGGTTTGGAAATCGAGGCGCTGACCGCCGACGCGCGCTTCCAAGGCGTGGCAGCGCTCATGCGCGAGGCCGGCAGGATCTAGGTTGCCAGGGCCGCCAGCGCGCCGTTGAGCGCCGCTGCACCACCGATGATCACCCGCACCGGAATCCCTGCCACATAGTTGCGTTGCACACCCTTGTCTTCAAAGCGCTCGCGAAACCTGCCGATCTCCAGCAGCGGCAGAAGGCGCGGTGCGATGCCGCCACCGATGAAAACACCGCCACGGGCCCCGAAGGTGAGCGCAACGTCGCCGGCCACGCTGCCGAGAACGGCACAGAACACCTCCAAAGCCTCGCGTGCGAGTAGATCGCCGTCACCGAGCCCATGCGTGCTCACCTCAGCCGGTGTGGCGCAGCGCGGCGCAACGCCGCGCACCTCCGCGAGCGCCCGATAGAGTGACAGCACGCCCGGCCCGGAAAGAAGCATCTCGTTGCTCACGTGGCCGCGATCCCGCCGCAACCGCTTGAGCAACTCGTCTTCCAGGTCATCGCGCGGAGCGAAACCGGCATGCCCGCCCTCCCCGGCAACCACGCTCGGCCCCGCCGGACCCGGTACAAGGCCCGCGATGCCCAATCCTGTCCCGGGGCCCAGTACCGCCATTGGCAACCCTGCATTCCGACGGCCACCGACGGCACCGATTGCCACTGTTTCGGCCGCACCTAGAGCAGGCAGGCCGCGCGCCAGGGCGGCGAAATCGTTGATCACCAACAGTCTGTCAAGCCCCAGGTGGTGCCGCAGTTCCCGGGTTGAAAATCGCCACGGCCCGTTGGTCAGGCTGACCTGGTCGCCGTTCACCGGGCCGGCGACCGCCAGGCAGGCAGCCTGTGGCCGCACGCCATGCGAATCCAGAAAGACTTCGATCGCAGCCTCGATGGTCGTGTGCGAAGCGCAGTCGACCACAAGGTCGGGCGCCGCAATGCGTTCACCCGGGACAGCCAGCGCAAACCGGGCGTGCGTGCCACCGACATCGGCCACCAGGCAGGGCGCCTCCGGCATGCAAACCTCAGCCGCGCTCGAAGGTGAAGCGGAAGATCGCGCCGCTTCCCGGCGCCCCCTCGGCCCAGACGCGCCCCTCGTGGCGCGCGACAATGCGGCGAATGGTCGCCAAGCCGACGCCGGTGCCCTCGAATTCGTCTCGACCATGCAGGCGCTGAAACGGCGTGAAAAGCTTGCCCGCATACGTCATGTCGAATCCGGCACCGTTGTCGGCGACGAAATACACGGCAGTCGCGTCGCTCCCGGCTTCGCGACCGAAACGGATCTGCGCCTGCGCGGCTCGACCTGTGAACTTCCAGGCGTTGCCGATCAGGTTGTCGAGGACAATTCGCGCCAACTCGCGATCACATTCGGCGATCACGTCCGGCTCGATCGTGACCTCGACCACGCGGTCGGGTTGCTGCAGGCGCAGCTTCTCCACAACCTCGTGTGCCATGGCAGACAGATTGTTCGAGCTGCGCACCAGATCGAATCGCCCGACCCTCGAGAGGCCCAGCAGATCGTCGATGAGGCGGTTCATGCGCGTGCAATTGGTGACGATGCGTTCGACCAGGCTGCGGGCCTCGGCATCGAGCCGATCCCCGAGGTCCTCGGCCAAGAGGCTCGTGAAGCCCTCGACCGCACGCAGGGGCGAGCGCAAGTCATGTGACACCGAATAGGAGAAGGCCTCCAGTTCGGCGTTGGCTTCCTCCAACTGGCGGGTGCGCGAACGCACACGCGCCTCCAGGCTGCGGTTGAGGTCACGAATCTCGCGTTCATGGCGCTTTTGCTCGCTGATGTTAAGAATCGCCGCAAGGATGCAATCCTCGCCGTCAACCTCGATGCGCTCCGCAAAAATGCGCGCGTCGAATTCGCTGCCATCGCGATAGCGCATGCGAGTCTCGTACCCGAGCACCCTGCCATCGCGCAAAAGTTGATCCACGAACACCTGCCGCGCCTGCCGGTCGGGCCAGGCGCCGGTCTCTACCGAACTACGGCCGACTGAAATCTCACGCTTTAGGCCGAGGGTACGCTCATCGGCATCGTTGACCTCGAGGATGGTGCCGTCAGCCAGGCGTGTGATGGTCATGCCGATCGGGCTCATGCGAAACGCCTGCGAGAAACGCCGCTGGCTGGCCTCGAGAGCATCGCGCAGGCGTGCCTCTTCGCTGACATCGGTGATGGTCGAGAACAGGCGCTTTTGCCCCTTCCAGATGAGCGGTTCGCTGCTCACCACGGCGTCGAATTCCTCGCCGTCGGCGCGCCGGAAGCGTATGCGACGGCTGCCGATCCGCCCTTCGCGCAGCAATTCGCGCACGAATTCATCGCGCTGTTCAAGGCTTCGCCACAAGCCAAGCGTCGCGCTCTTCGCACCGATTGCGCGCGACCGGTCGATGCGAAAGACACGTTCGTACTCGGCGTTGACATCGACGATCTCGCCGTCTTCCGCTGTGATGATAAGGGCCGCAGGATTGTCGCGGAACATGACGCGAAAAATCTCCTCTGCATGGCCAAGCTCCTCTTCGACGCGGCGCCGCACGGCCAGTTCATGGCTGAGTTCGCGGGTGGATTCCTCGAGCAGGCTGCGCGCCACGTAGACAATCACCGCTAGAGCCACGAAGATGACGGCATAAACGATCCAGTGGCGCAGGCCGACTTGCAGCTTGGGTTGCGGCAGCCACCCTGCATTCTCGGCGTGGATCAGAAACCCGATCGATACCAGCGAGATCGTCACCGCGAGCGCCAGTACGGCCCGTCCCAGGAAGAAACCACCCAGCACGATCGCGCCGACAAAGGCCATGATGCCAATGCCGCGTATCGACCCGTAGGCGGCCAACTGCACAACCGCATAGGCGATGAAGCCGAAGACCACACCGTAGAGCGCCGCACGGACCCAACCTGCGCGCACCAGCAGCCAGAACACCAGAACGAAGCCAGTCAGGCCACCCAGGAGAGCGCGCTCCTTGGGCCCGGTCACCCCCCAGGAGGCCAGCAACAGCGCCGGTACTGCGACCAGCAGGACCAACAGCGACAGCGTCATCGCCCGCCGGGTACGCGCCACCAGCGCACCGGTCAGGACCGGATCGCCCGCCATCGCCCTGGGCGAAGCATCGACTCCAGGGCGCTCCAGTTGCATCACTGGTCGGTGTGGCGGCGGGTTGAGTGGGTGGGTCGCATCACAGGTGCGGGGAAGGAGTCGCCGATACTGGTGCCCGGGGCCGGAATCGAACCGGCATGGCCTTGCGGCCGGCAGATTTTGAGTCTGCTGCGTCTACCTATTTCGCCACCCGGGCGGGCGGGAGATGCGACACGACACAATCCATCGCACTGACGCCCACGATTATACGCAACGCTAAAATCGCCCTCGATGCCGCGCTCCTACTCGCTCGACGACTTTGACTATGCCCTCCCTGCCGAGCTGATTGCGCAGAGCCCTGTCGAGGTGCGCTCGGGTAGCCGCCTCCTGCTCCCCGAAATCGCGGCGATGCGCGACCATGTCTTCGAGGAATTGCCGCGCTTTCTCGAATCCGGCGATCTCCTGGTGTTCAACCAGACGCGCGTGGTGAGGGCGCGACTGGCGGGCAGGAAAGCCAGCGGCGGCCGCGTGGAGGTCATGGTCGAGCGTGTGCTGGGGCCTCTCGAAGCGCGCGTGCAGATGCGCGCCAGCCATACCCCGCGCCCCGGCAGCGTGATCGAACTCGACGGCGGCGCGCGCGCGGTGGTCGGGGATCGGCATGACGGATTCAGCGTGCTGCAATTCTCGGGTTGTGCGTCGGTGGCCGCGCTGATGGAGGCGCACGGTAGCTTGCCGCTGCCGCCCTACATAGGACACGCACCTGCAGCGGATGACGAAGCGCGCTACCAGACGGTGTATGCCAGTAGCCCAGGTGCGGTCGCAGCGCCCACGGCCGGACTGCATTTCGACGACGCACTGCTAGAAGCGCTGGGCGCGCGCGGGGTGGAACGTGCCTTCCTGACGCTGCATGTCGGGGCCGGAACATTCCAGCCGGTGCGGGTCCGCGAGATCGCGACACATCGCATGCATCGCGAGTGGTACGAGATCCCGCAGGCGACTGTCGCCGCCATCGAGAGTGCGCGCGCACGCGGTCGACGGGTTGTTGCCGTAGGCACGACCTGCGTGCGCGCCCTTGAATCGGCGGCGTTGCGCGCCCCGAACGGCGCGTTACTGGCCGCCGGCAGCGAGGACACCGGCATCTTCATCACGCCGGGCTTTCGCTTTCGCGTCGTGGACCGCATGATCACGAACTTTCATCTCCCCAAGTCGACTCTGCTGATGCTGGTCTCGGCCTTCGCCGGCCACGAACTGATGCGCGCCACGTACGCTCACGCGGTTGCGGCACGCTATCGATTCTTCAGCTATGGAGACGCGATGCTGATCGACCGCGCGCCGAGCTGAGGCCGGCGCCTGCAAACGCCGGCTGGCTATCGGCCGTCCAGCCAGATCGCCAGGCCCTGCGCGTTGAGATCGTCGTCGATCGAGAACAGATCCTTGAGCGCTGCTGGTGAAATGCGCCAACCCTGCATGAGTGCCTCATCGGAAATGATTTCGCGCACCCCGCGCTTGAGGAGCACTTGGCGTTCCTGGCCGCGCACGCCACTCTCCTGAACCGCTTCCGCCATCGTGACATGCGCATCGATCAGTCGCACCAAATCGTCGGCAATGCGCTGCACATCGCGCACCTGTCCGTAGTGGGTCAGGTAGACGGCGCCGGGCAGGCAATCGGCGATGCGCTTGACAGTGCGCTTGAGCACCTCGGGTTCGAATTGCGAGGGGCTCGAGGTAGGAAAGACGTGCTGGCGCCCGTCCTGGGTCAGCTCGGTGTACACCAGGCCAAAGCAGTCGCCTACAAAAAAATGCCCGCTGCCCGCGTCGCGTATACACACATGGTGGCGGGCATGGCCAGGTGTGTCAAGAAAGGTGAGTTCGCGGCCGCGCAGTTCCAGACGGTGCCCCTCTGCGGTCTCGATGACGCGCTCAGCTGGCACCGGGACGATCGCGCCATAGCTGCGCTGCGCCGCCGCGAGGCCGTAAACGTCGACCGTGGCCTGCCACAGGCGCGACGGATCGATCATGTGACGCGCACCGCGCGGATGCACCGTCAGTCGCGCGTTGGGACAGACCGTCATCAAGGCGCCGGCACCGCCGGCATGGTCCAGGTGGATGTGGGTGAGTACGATGTAGTCAACGTCGTTCGGCGTCAGTCCTTTGGCCGCGAGCGCGGCCAGTACCAGGGGTACCGATGCGTTGACTCCGGTATCGATGACGGCGACGCCGCCGTTCTCGACCAATATATGGATTGCACCCAGACGCGGCCGCGCAAATCCGGAGTCCAGCGCAGAAATGCCGTGCTCGTAATCAATGAGGTCGATTTGCATGACTTGCACGAGTTCAAACGAGGCGATGATTTTCGCCGATAATCGCGCGCCCTCTCATTACCGCTGCGCCGCATTTGACTGCTGATTCGAGCGATCTCTTCGGCGACCCGCCGCCCGAGCCGCATGGGCGCGCTGCGCCCGGTCCGGCGACGCGCGCACCCGACGACGTCGCTCTGGGTACGGCACTTCCCGCCAACATCCGACTGGGCACCTCTTCATGGTCGTTTCCGGGCTGGGCCGGTATCGTGTACGACCGTCCCGCATCCGAGTCATTGCTTGCACGCAAGGGCATCACGGCGTACGCGCATCATCCGCTGCTGCGCACGGTGGGTATCGACCGTGCGTTCTACAAACCCATGAGCGCCGCGCAGTTCGCCGAGCTGGCGGCACAGGTTCCGGTGGGCTTTCGCTTCCTGGTCAAGGCACCGGCGCTGGTCAGCGACGCGGTCCGGCGCGACGACACGGGCCGCGGGCTCTCGCCCAACCCGGGCTTTCTGGATGCCGAGCTGGCCGTGAGCGAATTCATCAAGCCGGCGCTGGCCGGGCTGGGTGACACCTGCGGCCCACTGGTGTTTCAGCTCTCGCCACTGCCGCGCGCGCTCCTGGCTGATAGCGCGCGTCTGGTCGCCCGCCTGCACGCCTTCTTGACCGAGGTAATGCGCCTGTGCGGCGGTGTATCGAAGCAACCGCACCTGGCCGTTGAAGTACGCGACCGTGAGCTATTGACCCGCGACTTCGCCGCCGCCCTCAAGGACGCGGGGGCACGCTACTGCCTGGGAGTGCACGCGCGCATGCCTGCGGCCGAGGAACAACTGCCGCTCCTGCGCGCGCTCTGGCCGGGTTCGCTCACAGTGCGCTGGAATCTGCATGCCGGGCTCAAGTATGACCAGGCTCGTGCCGATTACGCGCCGTTCAACCGTCTTGTCGACGAGGACCCTGCCACGCGCGCCACGCTGGCACGCGTGGCGCTGGCCACCGCGCACGCCGGCCACGACGTGACCATCATCGCCAACAACAAGGCCGAGGGCTCGGCGCCTTTGACGCTCAAGCGCTTGGCGCAGGCCATCGTCGACGCCGATCGCGCAAAGGGGCAGGCTGGTTAAGCTGCCCGCCCGCTACTTCTTGAGGCGAGCCGCAAATTCCTTGCGGAACTTGACCACCTTGGGGGCGACCACGAACATGCAATAAGGCTGCCCGGGGTTACGCGCGAAGTATTCCTGATGATAGCCCTCGGCCATATGGAATGTCGCCGCCGCGGTGATCTCGGTGACCGCCGGAGCACCCCACAGGCCGCGACCGTCAATCTCGGCCTTGATCTCGCGCGCGGTCGCTTCCTGCGCCTGGGAGTGATAGAAGACCACCGAGCGGTACTGGGTACCGACGTCATTGCCCTGGCGGTTCAGTGTGGTCGGGTCGTGCACGGTGAAGAAAACGCGCAGGATGTCAGCATAGCTCACGACCTGCGGATCAAAAGTAACCTGCACGACCTCGGCATGACCAGTGTCGCCGCCACAAATATCCTCGTACGTGGGATTGGGGGTGTGCCCTCCCATGTAGCCGGATTCGACCGCGTGCACGCCCTTGAGGTCGTCGAACACGGCCTCGACGCACCAGAAGCAGCCGCCTCCCAGGGTTGCGACTTCGACATGTTCTGGCATGGCTACCTGTTTCCTTTCAGATTCAAGGTGAAGTGCGGCCTTCGATTCGGCCGCGTCTGACGACGCCGCAAAGCGGCGTGTCACGCGCTGCCACCAGCTCATACGCGAAATCGGTTGATCTGGTTGCGCGTGGCCAGTGCCGCCTCGCGCGCGGCCTCGGCAAAATCCCGGCCGCCCGAGGCATACAGGATGGCGCGCCCTGAATTGACGATAAGCCCTGTGCCGTCAGCGCTTTGTCCGGCGCGCACCGTCGCTTCGATATCGCCACCCTGCGCACCTATGCCGGGCACCAGGAGGGGCAGGTCACCGACGATCGCGCGTACCTGCGCCAGTTCGCGCGGGTAGGTCGCGCCGACCACCAGGGCACAGTTGCCGTTGGAATTCCATTCCTGCGCGACCACCCGCGCAATGCGCTGATAGACCAGCTCGCGTCCGGACGGCCCGTCGACTTCGAGGAACTGCATGTCGCTGCCGCCGGGATTGGAGGTGCGGCACAGCACGATCACGCCGCGCTCGCGGTACGAGGTGTAGGGAATGATCGAGTCGCGTCCGAGAAAGGGACTGACCGTGACCGCATCGGCCGCGTAGCGCTCGAAAGCCTCGCGCGCGTACTGCTCGGCGGTCGAGCCGATGTCGCCGCGCTTGGCGTCCAGGATCACGGGCACGCCGGGGTGGCGTTCGTGAATGTGGGCGATGAGCGCCTCGAGTTCCGCTTCGGCACGCTCCGCGTGAAAGTACGCGATCTGCGGCTTGAAGGCACATACCAGGTCTGCGGTGGCATCGACGATGGCACGGCAAAAGGCGCCGATCGCCGCCGGCCCGCGCCCCAGGTGCTCGGGGATGCGCTTGACATCCGGGTCCAGCCCCACGCACAGAAGCGAATTGTTGCGCTGCCAGCTGCCGCGCAAGAGGGTCATGAAGTCAGTCATCAGGCAGTCTCCACCATGCGCGGCCCCGACGCTGCGGCCGGCGTCTCAAACGCCTGCGCGAGGCTCATATCCAGTCCGTCGTCGATCAGCGCAGCCGCGCGGGCTACGCTGGCTGCGAGTACGGCGTCGCCGGCGTCAAGGCGACGCGCCGCCGCCTGGGCATCGAACGCGAAGCGACGAAACACCTCCGAGATCCGCAGCTGCTGCGCATCGCAGAGCAACGCCCAGCGTACCTTGCCCGCGCTGTCATGCACACGTCCGATCCAGCCGGCTGCCGCCATGCGCTCCAAAAGGGTCTCCGAATCGGAAAACCCGGTGCGCAACGCGGCGCGAATCTGCCGCGGCGGCACGCCTCCATGTTCGCGCTGCGCATGCAGCAGCGCCAGGATGCGCAGCGCATCGGCGAATCCGGCGCCGGGCGTGCGCCGTGTCTCGGCACGCTCGTAGCCCAGCAGCGGCCAGGTCGCGGCAATCAATCCGCCGATCAGGGTGACCGTCCAGGAGAGGTAGATCCACAGCAGAAAGATCGGGATCGCCGCGAAAGTACCGTAGATCAGGTGATAGGTCGGGAACTTGGCAATGTAGTAGCCGAAGAGCCCCTTCATGAGTTCGAACCCCAGGGTCGCCGCCGCACCGCCAATGGCCGCGTGCTTCCACTGCACGTCCCGGTTGGGTACGGCAACGTAGAGCAAGGTGAAGGCCACCATGGTGAGGAACATCGGCAGGAGCGCCAGTACCGGCACAGTGATCCATTCGCCGCCCGGCAGGAGGCCGACGGACGCCGACACCAGGTAGGAGGTGATGACCAGGCCGCCGCCGATCAGGATGGGGCCCAGCGACACGGCCGCCCAATAGACCAGGATGCGCTGCGCCAACGGACGCGGACGCGGTACGCGCCAGATGGCGTTGAAGGCGCGATCGATGGTCTGCAGGAGCATGATCGCGGTGACGCCCAGCGCCGCCACGCCGGCTGCGGTGAGCCCCGCGGCCTTGTTGCTGAATTCGCCGATGTGGCCTACCACAGCGCTGCTGGCCTCTTCGGGCAGGAGGTTATCGAGCATGAACTCCTCGAGCGCATCCTTGATCTCGTCGAAGATGGGGAACGCCGCGAAGAGGCCCAGTGCGATGGTCACGAAGGGCACCAGCGACAGGAGCGTCGTGAAGGTGAGGCTGCCGGCGACCTGCGCAAGCTGGTCCTGGCGCGTACGCTGCCACAGATAACGCATGTAGCGGGTCTGGCGCGTGTCCACGGCAGCCCGGTCGAACGCGCCGGCCACGGCCTCCAGTCCCTGGTCAAAGCGCTTCTCAACCCTGCGCACCATCGACCCGTGATCATTCGCCAAACCCTGCTCCCTCTCGCCCATGACAGTGCAAACAGCATGGGCTGCGATGCACGCTCGTATAATACGCGCCGCTGCACGCGTCTTTTCGCTCGCGCGGCAGCGCCGCGCCGAATCCTCCCTGCAATGCGTCCCGTCCTGGTCCTCTTCTACAGCCGCAATGGCGCCGTACGCGCACTGGCGCAGGAAATCGCGCATGGTGTCGACAGCGTGGCGGGTGGCGTTGCGCGCCTGCGCACGGTCCCGCCAGTGGCACCCCTGACCCAGGTGGCCGCGCCGCCGCAACCGGATTCCGGAGCGCCCTATGTCGAGGCGCGCGATCTCGACGAATGCATCGGCCTGGCGCTGGGATCGCCGACACGCTTCGGCAACATGGCAGCGCCAATGAAGCACTTCTGGGACTCCACCGGAGCCGAGTGGCAGAACGGCACCCTGGCCGGCAAGCCGGCTTGCGTCTTCACATCCACGGCCAGCATGCACGGCGGCCAGGAGTCGACGCTTCTGTCGATGATGCTGCCGCTGATGCACCACGGCATGTTCATCGTGGGCCTGCCGTTTACCGAACCCGCCTTGTCGACCACCAGCGGCGGTGGCACGCCGTATGGCGCGAGCCATGTCGCTGGAAGCACGGGCAACAAGCCGCCGGGCGCCGACGAAAAGCAGCTGGCGCGCGCCCTCGGCGCGCGCCTGGCGACGGCCGCACTCAAGCTGGCCGCGTGAACCGTCCCCTCGTCAACCTGGCCGGCACGACCTTCGTCGCACTGATCGTCTTGTGCGTCGCCTGGGAACTGTGGCTCGCGCCATTGCGCCCCGGTGGTACCGCTCTGGTGTTGAAGGTGCTGCCGCTGCTGCTCTTGCTGCGCGGCGTACTCGCCGGCCGCAATGTGAGCCTGCAGTGGTCAGTGCTCCTGATCTGGGTCTATGTCACCGAGGGGCTGGTACGCGCTGCCAGTGACCAAGGCCTCTCGGCCGCCTTGGGCGGGCTAGAGACCGCGCTGGCCCTGACTTATTTTGCAGTCGCGACTGCGATCCTGCGGCCGCAAAAACAACTCGCCAGACAAAAGGACAGGACACGCCATGAACCAATATGATCTCGCCGGCCGCGTAGCCGTCATCACCGGTGGCGCGCGCGGCATCGGCTATGCGATTGCCGAGCGCATGCTCGCCTCAGGCGCCTCTGTGGTGCTGTGGGACATGATGGGCGACCGGCTCGAGCAATCGCGCGCCACCCTCTCGGCGCAGGGGGATGTGCGCACCGCCACTCTCGACATCACTGACGAAGACGCTGTACTGGCCGCCGCGAAAGCCGCCGGCCGCGTGGACATCCTCGTCAACAGCGCCGGCATCACCGGCCCTAACCAGAAGACCTGGGAGTATTCGTCAAAGGACTTTCGCGCCGTGCAGGAGGTCAACCTGATCGGCACCTTTCACTGCTGCAAGGCCCTTGTACCGGGCATGATGGCGCGCGACTACGGGCGCATTGTCAATATCGCCTCGATCGCCGGCAAGGAGGGCAACCCCAATGCCCCGGCCTATAGCGCCTCCAAAGCCGCAGTGATTGGCCTCACCAAGTCGCTCGGCAAGGAACTCGCGACCACCGGCATTCGCGTCAATGCGTTGACGCCGGCCGCAGCCAAGACCGAGATGTTCTCGCAAATGACCCAGGCGCACATCGACTTCATGCTCTCCAAGATTCCAATGAGCCGCTTCGTCGCAGTCGAGGAGATCGCGGCCATGGTGTGCTGGATGGCCAGCGAGGAGTGTTCATTCACTACCGGCGCGGTGTTCGACATCTCGGGTGGTCGTGCGGTCTACTGAACTCCAAAGGGCATCAGGCATATGAACAACATCGACCTCAAGGGCCGTGTCGCGGTCATCACCGGAGGTGCGCGTGGCATTGGCTACGCAGTCGCCGAGCGCTTTCTCGCCTCCGGTGCCGCAGTGATGATTTGGGACATGCAGTCAGCCAAGCTCGACGAATCGCGCAGCGCGCTCGCGGAACACGGCCGCACTGGCGCTGCCGCCGTCGACGTGCGCAGCGAAGCCTCGGTGGAGGCTGCGCGCGACGCGACACTCAAGGAATTCGGCAGTATCGACATCCTGGTCAATAGCGCTGGCATCGCCGGCGGACCCGTCAAGACCTGGGAGTATTCCTCGGCCGAGTTTCGCGACGTCATCGACGTCAACCTGAACGGTACGTGGCTGTGTTGCAAGACGGTCGTGCCGGCGATGATGAAAAAGGACTACGGGCGCATCATCAACATCGCCTCGATCGCCGGCAAGGAAGGCAACCCCAATGCGAGCGCCTATTCGGCCTCCAAGGCCGGTGTCATCGGCCTGACCAAGTCGCTGGGCAAGGAACTGGCGACCACCGGAATCCGCGTCAATGCGATCACTCCGGCCGCTGCTCTGACCGAAATATTGAAGCAGGTCAACCAGCAGCACATCGACTACATGCTCTCCAAGATTCCGATGGGGCGACTGGTCAAGGTCGAGGAACTGGCCGCGATGATCGCGTGGATGGCAAGCGAGGATTGTTCCTTCACCACCGGATCGGTGTTCGACGCTTCCGGCGGGCGCGCGGTGTACTAACGGGACGCCGACGACATGCTCGACGCGCTGCGCAACATCGCAGGTCAGACCAATGTCCTCATCGAGGACCTGGCGGCCTACGCCAATGATGCGCGCAAGAAATATTTCGGCAAGCCGCTGGCGGTCGTGAAGCCAGGCAGCACGCAAGAGGTCTCTGCAATCGTGCGACTGTGCGCCGAGAACGGCATCGCGGTCATCCCGCAGGGTGGCAATACCGGTCTGGTCGGCGGTGGTGTGCCGGATGCGTCCGGACGTCAGCTGGTCGTCAACCTCTCGCGCATGAACCGGGTGATCGAGGTCGACGTTCTCAACAACACCATGACCGTCGAGTCCGGCTGCATCCTGCAGAACCTCCAGGAGACTGCGGCCGCGAACGGTCGGCTCTTCCCGCTCTCCCTCGGTGCCGAGGGCTCGTGCGAGATCGGCGGCAACATCTCGACCAATGCCGGTGGCGTGCAGGTGCTGCGCTACGGCAACACGCGCGATCTGGTCCTGGGGCTGGAAGTCGTGCTCGCCTCGGGCGAGGTCTGGAACGGCCTGCGCGGCCTGCGCAAGGACAACACAGGCTACGACCTGAAGCAGCTTTTCATCGGCGCCGAAGGCACGCTGGGTATCGTGACCGGCGCCGTGCTCAAGCTCTTTCCCATGCCGGTGGCCACGCAGACCGCCTTCATGGCGCTGACGTCTCCCGCGAAGTCCCTCGATCTGCTCAATCTCATGAAGGCGCGCCTGGGCGAGCGAGTGACGGCCTTCGAATTGGTGTCCGACTTTGCGCTCTCGCTGGTCGAGAAGCATGTGCCTCCCTTCGCCTCACCGTTCGCTGTGCGTTCGCCCTGGTATGTGCTGACCGACATCGCCGACGGTCGCGATGCCACTGCCCTGCGCGAAGACCTCGAAGCCGCGCTCGCAGCCGCGCTCGAGGGCGAACTGATCACCGACGCGGTGCTCGCCAAGAGCGAGGCCGAATCGCAGCGCTTGTGGAAGATGCGTGAAGACATCACCTGGGCGCAGGCGCGTGAAGGGCGCAACGTCAAGCATGACGTCTCGATCCCGATTTCACGCATTCCCGAATTCGACAACGCAGCAAGACAGGCGCTTGAAGCCGCGTATCCCGGCGTGCGCCCGGTGGTCTTCGGCCACGTCGGCGACGGCAACCTGCACTACAACGTCGCGCATCCGCAGGCGACCCACAGCGAAGAGCAGTGGGTCGGCATCGAGTGGGAGAAGGTGAGCCGCATCGTGCACGATTGCGCCGCGCGCTTCAACGGTTCGATCTCGGCCGAGCATGGCCTGGGGCAGATGAAGCGTGACGAAATCCGTCGCTACAAGTCGTCCATCGAGATGGAACTGATGCAGAAGATCAAGTCCGCGCTCGACCCGCAAGGCATCATGAACCCGGGCAAGGTTGTCTAGGCCCAACCCGCGAGGCAAGTACATACCATGGCAAGCAATCACATCCTCCAGTCGAGCGCACTCACGGCCGCCGTTCGCGCCGTCGTCAAGGGGACCGGATCCTCCGACCGCGAGGCCGACCTGGTGGCCACCAACCTCGTGGAGGCCAACCTGCGCGGCCACGACTCGCACGGTGTCGGCATGATCCCGCGTTATGTCGATTCCTGGAAGGAAGGCGGGCTCAAGCCCAACGCGCATGTCTCAGTCACGCTGGACAGCAACGCTCTGCTGCGTCTGGATGGCAACCACGGCTACGGGCAGGTCATGGGCTACGAGGCGATGGAACTCGGCGCCGAGCGCGCCAAGCGCCACGGCGTGTGCATCGTGGGACTTTCCAACGCCCACCACATCGGCCGCATCGGTCACTGGGCCGAGCAATGCGTCGGCCACGGCCTGGTGTCGATCCACTTCGTCAACGTGCTCTCGCGCCCCATCGTCGCTCCCTGGGGCGGTCGCGACGCGCGGCACGGCACCAACCCGTTCTGTGTCGGCGTGCCGCGCGCCGGACGCGACCCGATCGTGCTCGACTTCGCCACCAGCCGCATCGCCCAGGGCAAGACCCGTGTCGCCTACAACAAGGGCGAGAAGCTCGCGCCCGGCACCATCATCGACGACCGGGGCAACCCGACTGTCGAGCCGCGCTTCACCGTAATCGAGCCTTCGGGTGCCATCCTCCCGTTCGGAGAGCACAAGGGCTCGGGCCTGGCCCTCATCTGTGAACTGCTGGGCGGTGCGCTCGCCGGAGGCCTGACCGAAAAAGGCGGGGACACGCGCGGACGCCAGGTCTTGAACGGCATGCTGTCCATCCTGATTGACCCCGGCAAGATGGGGACCGCCGATAACCTGGCACGTGAGATCGAGGGCTTTGTCAGCTGGCACACGGCCTCGCCACCGGCAGCCGGCGTCGAGACGGTGTTGATAGCTGGTGATCCGGAGCGGGCGTGGAAAAGGAAGCGTCTGGCCGACGGCATTCCCGTCGACGACGCGACGTGGCAGGAACTGCTTGGATCAGCCGGCAAGGTCGGGCTTTCGCAAACCGACTTCGTCGGCCTTGCGAAGACCTGAACCTCAGCCGATCAATCGCGCCAATGACGGCCCGATACCAACCGTAGGCGTCGGCGCACGCGCAGCAGGCTTGGCCGGTGCCGCCAAATAGGCCTCAGCAAGTCGGGCAGCAACGCGGGCGCCGGCGTGAACGCTGTCGATGACCGGCATGTCCACCAGCGGCGCGATGCGCGGCGCCATGCCGGCCAGCGCCGCTCCGCCCAGGACCAGCGCACGCGCGCCATCCATTCTGGCGGCGGCGCGCGCCTCTTCAGCCAGGTAGGTTACCGCCCCGTCAGGATCGGCGGCGATGCGATCTCCGGTCCAGGTGATGGTGCGAATGCTGGCGATGCGCTCGCGCATCCCCAAGGCCAGGGCCAGGCGCTCGAGCATGACCTTCCACAATGCGCCGCCGGTGACAATCGAGACCGGCCCTACCTCGCCCGCCTCGATGAGCGCCGCCTCGGCCAGCCCCACGACCGGCACGGGCGCGACCTCCTTGAGCGCGAAGAGGCCCGGATCGCCGAAGCAGGCGAGCAGAACGGCATCGAATCCACTGCCGGCTTCGGCGTAGGCATCGAGCGCCGCATGGCTGGCGATCGCATAAGCAGCCTCGTTTGATATGTAGCGGGCGCCGAAACGAGCGGTTGCACCAATGCATACGTGGCCAGACCCCAGCACCTCACGCGTGTGACGCAGCACCAGGTCGGTGACCGAGGCGGTGGTATTGGAATTGAGGACGAGGATGCGTGGCATGTCGTTTGCGAAGCGCGTGGCACGCGCATTATCGTTCACCGCGCCTCGGAGACATCCAGGTCCGCCGGCCAGCAGCCGGCGACCGCGTCAGATGGGGGAAAATGCCGTACCCTGCCAACCTTGGCCCACTAAATCCGAAAGGAACGCCCCTTTGCCCCAGCCCAACTACGCCTTCCAGAAGCGCCAGCGCGACCTCGCCAAGAAACAAAAAAAAGAGGAAAAGAAACTCAAGAAGGCCGCTGGCGGCGCGCTGCCGGAAGACCCACCGCCGCCCCCGGAAGCGGACAAGCCCCTGCCGTAACGAGTGCCGCGCGCTGCTTCGCACGAGTTGTCTGTTCTGGCTTGCTCGCGACGACCCTGGTCGTTGCGCCGCACGCAGCCTCGGCCCAGCGCAGCGCAAAAGTCCCGGTGATCGGCTACCCTACGGCCGGCCCGCCCGAGTGTGGGCAAGGCAATCGCGAAGTCAGTCGATCTGCGCCCCCGAGGCGATGATCACCGGGCGCCAGCGTGCGATGTCGGCGCGCACGAAGGCCGCAAACTCGGCGCCGGTGCGCCAGTTGATGGCCATGCCCCACTCGCGCAGCCGGTCGCGCACATCGGCCTGCGCCATGACCTTCTCGGTCTCGGCGACGAGTCGGCGCGCCACGTCCTCGGGCAGCCTGGCGGGGCCGGAGATGCCGATCCAGTTGTCCGCCACCACGTCGGCGAAGCCCTGCTCGATGAAGGTCGGCACGTCCGGGGCCAGTGGCGAGCGTTCCCGGCTGGTGATGGCCAGCGCGCGCAGTTCGCCGCTCTTTATCAAACCCAGGTTGGCCGGCAGCGCGTCGACCGCCACCGGGATGGTGAAGCCGCGCAGGTCGGTGATGGCGGCGCCCGAACCCTTGTAGGGCACGTGCACCATGTCGATGCCGGCGCGGGTCTTGAAGAGTTCGCCGGTGACATGGTTGATCGACCCCGACCCGCCGCTGCCGAAGTTGATCTTGCCCGGTTGGGCGCGCGCAGCAGCGACGAGTTCGGCTAAGGTCCTGGCCGGGAACTTAGGATTGACCAGGAGCACATGCGGCACCGCGCCGATCAATGCGATGTGGCTGAAATCGGCCACCGCGTCGTAGCGGATGTTGCGGTTGAGCGTCGGTCCGATGCCGTGCGATCCGACCGTCGAGACCGCCAGCGTGTAACCGTCGGGTGCGGCCTTGGCCACCGCGTCGGCGCCCCCGATGCCGCCGGCGCCGGGCCGAGTCTCGACCACCACCTGCTGGCCGAGGGCCGCAGACAGTTTCGGGCCAAGCAGGCGCGCCACCAGGTCGCTGGTCCCGCCTGGAGGGAAGGTCACCACCAGCCGGATCGGGCGCGCGGGCCATTTACCGTCTTGCGCAATGGATTGGGCGGGAACTGTGGCCAACAGCGTCATGAAGACCGTCAACAGCACGTAGCGCGCAATGGGCACGGGACTCTCCCTTGGGTGAAGG
Source organism: Burkholderiales bacterium (assembly GCA_046160545.1). Classification (GTDB taxonomy): domain Bacteria; phylum Pseudomonadota; class Gammaproteobacteria; order Burkholderiales; family JAEUOS01; genus JAEUOS01. Next base: position 31,726 of record JBJXGS010000228.1, on the reverse strand, counting down.
ATGCAACAATAGAACTACGAGGGACCAAAAGCAAGAATGAAACCAGTTTTGCGGCCATTCCGGTCAAGCAACGGGATTCGACGATAAAAATGGCAGCGTTGCGCCTGTTCGCGGTGTTCGCGGGACGTGTCGACGACGGCGGATTCATCGAGTCCGGCTACCGGGGCGCGCGCGTGGCCTGCGCGCAATTCGGCATTGCACTCGACCATGTCGAGCGCGTCGGCGTGGCTGCGCATGACCTGGCGGCTGCCATCGCAGCGGGCGCTGCCGAAAGGCCCGACCTGATCCTGGCCCATGGCGGCAGCAGCGACCTGGCGGTGGCCGAAGTCGCACCGCGCCATGCGGCGATCCGATTTCTCTCCACGCACGGCGAGGTCGCGGGCGCGAACTTTTGCTCGTTCACCATCGCCCAGCCGCAATCCGCCTTTCTCGCCGGTGCCCTGGCCGGCTGGATGACCGAGAGCGGCGTCGTCGGTCACCTGTCTGGCATCCGCATTGCGCCGGGGCTGCGCAGCCGCGCCGCCTACGCCGCCGGAGTGCAGCGGGCCAACCCGCAAGCGCGCCTGGTGACCTGCTTTTGCGGCACGCAGGAAGACAATGCCGTCACCCGCCGCGCCGCCGTGGCCGAGATCGACGCCGGCGTCGACATCATGTACACCATGTTGAACGGCGGCCGCCAGGGCGCGATCGACGCCTGTCGCGAGCGCGGCGTCGCGCAGATCGGCAACGTGCGCGACTGGACCGCGGCCGAGCCCGACGTGTTCGTGGCGTCTGCGGTCGCCGACACGGGTCGGCTGGTCTACAAGTGGCTCGAAGACATCGTCACCGGCCGGCTCGCCCATGGCGAGGTGCGCACCCTGGGCATGGAAGATCCGCAGGCGGTGCGCCTGGCGCTGGCACCGCGCGTGCCCGCCGCACTGCGCGAGCAGATCGGCAGCCTCGCGCACGAACTCGCTGCCGGCCATATCAGCTTGCCCATCGAATATTCCGGACCGGAACTTGCTCTCTGACCTTGGTCCCTTGTTCATTCTTTCCAACCACCACAGACGTCGCCATGACCCAATCCCGCAAGAAACCCGAAGAACTGCGCAGCCACCGCTGGTACGGCGCCAAGGACATGCGTTCGTTTGGCCATCGCTCGCGCACCGCGGGCATGGGCTATCACCGCAGCGACTACGCCGGCAAGCCGGTGATCGCGATCATCAACACCTGGAGCGACATCAATACCTGCCACACGCACTTCAAGCAGCGGGTCGAGGAGGTCAAGCGCGGGGTCTGGCAGGCCGGCGGCTTTCCGGTCGAGATGCCCGCAATGTCGCTGTCGGAACCGATGCAAAAACCGACGACCATGCTGTACCGCAACCTCTTGGCCATGGAGACCGAGGAGCTGCTGCGCTCGTATCCTGCCGATGGCTGCGTGCTCATGGGCGGTTGCGACAAGACCACGCCGGCGCTCATCATGGGCGCGCTGGCGATGAACCTGCCGACACTTTTCATGCCGGCCGGGCCGATGCTGCGCGGCGACTACAAGGGCAAGTTCCTGGGCTCCGGGTCGGACACCTGGAAGTATTGGGCCGAACTGCGCGCCGGCAACATCACGGAGGCGGACTGGCAGGAGGTCGAAGATGGCATCGCGCGCTCACCCGGGCACTGCATGACCATGGGCACCGCCTCGACCATGACCAGCGCCGCCGAGGTGCTGGGCTTGACCCTGCCCGGCGCGGCGTCGATTCCTGCCCCGGACTCGCGCCACGCGCAGATGGCGTCGCTGACCGGCAAGGCCATCGTCGAAATGGTCTGGCAGGACGTGAAGCCGCTGGATTTCCTCACCGCCGCCTCGTTCGACAACGCGGTCGCCGCGGTGGTGGGTCTGGGTGGTTCGACAAATTCGATCGTGCACCTTGTGGCCATGGCCAAGCGCGCCGGCATCCCGCTTACCATCGATCGTTTCGATGCGATTGCGCGCAAGACGCCGGTATTGGCCAACCTGCGCCCGTCCGGCGCCTACCTCATGGAGGACTTCTTCTATGCCGGTGGACTGCGTGCCTTCCTGACGCAAATGGGCGACCTCATCGACGGCAGCGCAAGGCAGGCCAACGGGCGCACCCTGGCCCAGAATATCGAGGGGGCGCGCGTCTACAACGCCGATGTGATCCGACCGCGCGAGAATCCGCTGGTCGCCAAGGATGGGCTGGCTGTACTGCGCGGAAACCTCGCACCCGACGGCGCCATCATCAAGCCCTCGGCGATGGAGGCGAAGTTCTACAAGCACCAGGGCCGTGCCGTGGTCTTCAAGGACTACAACGACATGGCCGCGCGCATCGACGACCCGGCGCTCGACATCGATGCCGACTGCGCCATCGTCCTGCAAAGCGCAGGACCGCAGGGTGCCCCCGGCATGCCGGAATGGGGCCAGTTGCCGATCCCGCAAAAGCTGCTCAAGCAGGGTGTGCGCGACATGCTGCGCATTTCGGATGCGCGCATGAGCGGTACCAGCTACGGCGCCTGCGTGCTCCACGTGACACCGGAGTCGCACGTAGGCGGCCCGCTGGCGCTGGTCAAGGATGGCGACATGATCGCCATCGACATCGAGGCACGGCGCATCGACATGTTGGTCAGTGAAGAGGAAATGGCCAGGCGCAAGGCCGCGTGGACGCCGCCCAAGCCCAAATTCACGCGCGGCTACGGAGTGCTGTATCTCAAGCACATCCAGCAGGCCGACAAGGGTTGCGACTTCGACTTCCTCGAGCCGGACGCCAAAGTGCAATCCGGCGGAGAGCCGGAGATTCACTAAACGCAGACGCCGTCAGACAGACAGCCCCGGCGCGCCGGGGTCAGGCCAGACCGCGCCCGATAAAGACCAAAGCCGTCGTCGCCAACCCGAGCAGCAGGTTCACGCCGACGAGGCGCCGGACCTGTCCGAGCGCTGCCCCGCCGGCAGGCCAGTCGCGCGCAGCGACAGCGCGGCGCAGGCGCATGAAACCGGCGAAACGGATATGGCCGAAGATCGCCATCATGAGGAGGCCGATCGCGATCATCACGTGGATGTGCCAGCCCAGCCTGCCGCCAGCCCCCTTCATGAGCAGCATGATCGCCACGCCGGAGACGAGGATCACGGCGATGGCCACGGCAACCCAATTGAAAAAGCGGCCCAGGGCCGCTGCCAAAAGGGGCAGGCGCTGCGGCGGCTCCAGTGTTTCCGCAGCCGCGGGGCGCAGCGCCATGTGGGCGAAAAACATGCCACCCACCCAAACCACCACGCCCAGCAGGTGCGCGAGCATCCACAGCTGATAACTCATAACAGGTTCCCGACGATGTGTTTGACTGGCGCAAAGCTCAGGCGATGCATGGGACAGGCACCGTGCAGGCGGATCATCTCCAGGTGCAGCTGGGTCGCGTAACCCTTGTGGCGCTCGAAGGCGTAGCCGGGATATTCCTTTGACATACGTACCAGTTCCCGATCGCGTGCGGTCTTGGCCAGGATGGACGCTGCCGAGATCGCGGCGACCTGGGCGTCGCCCTTGATGATGGCGCGCGTCGGGTAGTCCAGCAACGGCGCATGGTTGCCGTCGACCCACACCTCGTCGGGTCGCACCAGGAGCTTGTCGACTGCGCGGCGCATCGCCAGGAGCGTGGCCTGCAGGATGTTGATGCGGTCGATCTCCTCGACGCTCGCGTGTGCGATGCCAAAGGCCAGCGCGTCAGTCTGGATGCGCACCGCGAGCTTTTCGCGCTTGGCCTCGGAAAGCCTTTTGGAATCGTCCAGGCCGCGTATGCGCTTGCCGGGATTGAGCACCACGGCCGCAGCGTACACCGGCCCGGCCAGCGGACCGCGCCCGGCCTCGTCGACCCCACAAATGAGCAGATTTCGCGCCGGCGGCGGCTTCTTCAACGGCTTGATACGACGCGCACGCGTGTCGATCCCATCCAGAAGATCGGCCTGGACCGCATTATCCCCAGACAAAGTCTGCGCCATCGCGGGATTCTACGCTCGGGCTGGCGCACCAAAAAACGCTGCCTCGATGGCTGCTGCCGCGCGGTCGGCCATGCCCAGACGCAGGTCCTTGTGCAGCGCGCGAAAGCGCGCGACGACACGCTCGCGCATGACCGCATCGGAGAGCAGGTTGCCAAGGGCCTGCGCCAGATTGGCGGGATTGGCGTCGTCCTGCAGCAGTTCCGGCACCACGAATTCGCCGGCCAGGATATTGGGCAGCCCCACCCAGGGCTGGTAGTGCATGCGCCGCATCAGCGCCCAGGAAAGCGGCGCCATGTTGTAGGCGATCACCATTGGCCGCTTGAAAAGCGCCGCTTCGAGGGTCGCCGTGCCGCTCGCCACCAGCGCCACGTCACAAGCGGCCAGCGCAGTGCGCGTGCCTCCCACGGCCAGCACACAGTCCGGTCCGTTTTGGCGCGCCGCAGCCGCGCGCCACTGGGCGGCGGTCGACTCGTTGGCCAGCGGCACGACAAAGCGCAACTTCGCATCCTGCCTTGCCAGGAGCTGCGCAGCAGCGACGAATCGGTCTGCCAGGTAAGCGAGCTCACTCTGGCGGCTGCCAGGCAGGAGGGCCACCACCCGGCCAGCCACGGGCAGCCCGAGCGCCATGCGCGCGGCGGCCGCGTCGGGCGCCTCGGGAATCACGTCGGCCAGCGGATGGCCTACATAGGTCGCCGCGACGCCGGCGCGCCGGTACAGCGGCTCCTCGAACGGAAACAGACACAGCATGTGCTCCACGGCGGCAGCGATGCGCCGCATGCGCCCGCCCCTCCAAGCCCACACCGAGGGGCTGACCAGGTGCGCCGTGCGCAAGCCACGCTGCTTGAGTCCTGCTTCGAGGTCGAGATTGAAATCCGGCGCGTCGACACCGATGAACAGATCGGGCGGTTCAGCCAGCAAGCGCTCACGCAATTGCCGGCGCAACGCGATAAGGCCCGGATAGTGGCGCAGCACCTCGACGTAGCCGCGCACGGCAAGGCGCTCTGACTCCCACCATGCATCGAAGCCCCGCGCACGCATGTTCGCCCCGCCGATGCCGAAAAAGCGCGCTCCGGGCAGCCGCGTGGCGAGCGCCTCGATCAGATGGGCCGCGAGCATGTCGCCGGAAGCCTCGCCTGCGACCATGGCGATGCGCGGCCCCCCCGCGTTCACCGCATGATGCCGCGCGACGAGGCCGCCAGAAAATCGGCCAGGAGGCGCACGTCGGCGTCGTCGCAACCCGCCAGCTCGCGCCGCGCATCCTCGAACAGGAGCGAGGACTTGTAGAGGGTCTTGTAGGCGCGTCGCACGGCCTCCACCCGCGCTGGCGAGAATCCGCGACGCTTCAGACCTTCGGCATTGATGCCGTGTGGCGCGGCCGGATTGCCGCTGCAAGTCACATAGGGCGGCAAATCCTTGAGCAGCTTCGAGCCCATGGCCGACATGGAATGCGCCCCGAGGCGTACGAATTGGTGCACCGCCGTGAACCCGCCGAGTATGGCCCAGTCGCCGACGTGCACATGTCCGGCCAGTTGGGCGTTGTTGGCGAATATGGTGTGATCACCGATCTGGCAATCATGCGCCAGATGCACGTAGGCCATGATCCAGTTGTCGTTGCCCAACCTTGTGACGCCAGCATCCTGCGCGGTGCCGCGATTGAAGGTACAGAATTCGCGAATGGTGTTGCCGTCGCCTATCTCCAGCCGCGTCGGCTCGCCCTGGTACTTCTTGTCTTGCGGTGCCCCGCCAAGCGAGCAGAACTGCCAGACGCGATTGCCGCGCCCGAGGCTGGTTCGGCCTTCGATGACGCAGTGTGGGCCCACACGCGTGCCCGCACCAATGCGCACCCCGGTCCCTATGACGGTATAGGCGCCGACCTCGACATCGGCGTCCAGTTCCGCGCCAGGATCAATGAGCGCGGTCGGATGGATGCGTGCAGTCATGGCGCCGGTGCGGCAGCGCCTTCGACGTTGCGCATGGTGCACATCAATCCGGCCTCGACCGCCAGATTGCCGTCGACCCGGCCTTCGGCCTTGAAACGCCACAGGCCGCGCCGCACAGGTCCGTCCTGCGTCACGTGCAGGTGCAACTGATCGCCCGGTGCGACGGGTCGCTTGAAGCGCGCCCCGTCAATGCCGACGAAGTAGTAAATCGACTTGTCGTCGGGCCGGGTGCCCAGGGTGACGAAGGACAGAATGGCCGCCGCCTGCGCCAGTGCCTCGAGCATGAGCACGCCTGGCATGACCGGCAAGTTCGGGAAATGCCCGGTGAAGAACGGCTCGTTGACGCTGACGTTCTTGAGCGCATGGATGCTCTCGCCTGCCTTGACCTCAAGAACCCGATCGACCAGCAGCATCGGATAACGATGCGGCAGGTGCTCGAGTATGGCGCGGATGTCCATCGCATTCATGCTTTTCCCTCCAGTTCCCTGATGCGCAGTTCGAGTGCCTCGATCCGCTCGACAAGCAGGTCGAGATGGCGCACCTGTGCTGCGCCCTTGAGCCATTCGCGGTGCGGGCCGAACGGATAGGCCCCGCTGTAGACGCCCGGTGTGCGGATCGACTTGGTCACCAGGGTGCCGGCCGAGACGCGCACCCTGTCGCAGATTTCCAGGTGCCCCAGGATGATCGCACCGCCGCCGATCTCGCAATGCGCACCGATGACCGCGCTTCCGGCGATGCCGACACACCCGGCCAGCGCGGTGTGTGCGCCGATGCGCACATTGTGGCCGACCTGGATCTGGTTGTCGAACTTGACGCCGTCTCCGACCACGGTGTCGTCGAGCGCCCCGCGATCGATGGTCGTACCGGCACCCACCTCGACGTCATCACCGAGCACCACCGTGCCGGTCTGCGGAATCTTGATCCAGCGTCCATCTTCGCGCGCAATGCCGAAGCCATCGCTGCCGACGACCGACTGTGGATGCAGAATCGCGCGCGCGCCAATGCGCACGCCGTGGCATACCGTGGCGTGCGCATGCACGACACTGTGCGGGCCGATGACCACTCCGGCGCCCACGACGGCCTGCGGTCCGATCGAGACACCTTCGCACAGCACCGCGTCAGCTGCCACAGTTGCGGTAGGGTGGATGCCGGGCAGCGGTGGCGGAGTCGGATCAAGCATGGTTGCCACCCTCGCGAAACAGGCATAGGGGTTGGCATGCAGCAGCGCAGGCAGGTTCGTCCCGGCAGCTAATTCCGGAACGATGATGACTGCCGAAGCCCGGCAGTCGGCCAGAGCTGAGCGGTAGCGCGGATTGGACAGAAATGCGATGTCACCGGGACCCGCCGAAGCCAGCGTGGCGCACCGCCGGATCAGTGTCTGACCTTCTCCGCGGGTGAGCGCGCCCGTACCCAGCGCGAGTTCGGCGAGAGTGAAGGCCCGCCCACCCATGGTGCAAGGCTTACTTGGCGTCGGCCAAGGCCTTGAGCACCTTGTCGGTCAGATCAAGCTTGGGATTGGCATACGCGGCGTCCTGGAACACGGCGTCGAAGCCTTCGCGCTCGGCGATCAACTTCAGGGCCCGGTTGGCCGACTGCAGGACCGTGGCGAACTCCTCGTTGCGGCGCTGATTGACATCTTCACGGAATTCCCGCTGCTTGCGCTGCAGATCGCGATCAAGTTCGGCCAGCGTGCGCTGGCGCTGGTTGCGCTGCGTCTCCGAAAGGACCGGCGAATCCTTGTCGAACTTCTCGGACTCGCTGCGCAAGCGGTTGCCCAGGTCGGTTATCTCGCGCTCGCGCCGCGAAAACTCGCCCTCGAGCTTTTTCTCGGCACGCCGCGCCGGTTCAGACTCGCGAAAAATGCGCTCTGTGTTGACGAACCCGATCTTGCTTTGCGCGCTCGCGCAGACGCTCGCCAACAACAACGCGCCGGCAGCCGCTGCCTTCCATGACATCATCATCGATCTTCGACCTCAAATCCGGAACAAGCGCCATTTTAGCGCGCCGCGCGGCGCGCTGTCAGAAGGTCGTACCGGCGGTGAACTGCAGGCGCTGGGTGCGGTCGTTGGGCTGCAAGTTCAGGGGCAGCGCCCAGCTGATGCGCAAGGGCCCGAACGGCGACTGCCAGTCCAGCCCCAGACCGATCGAGTAGCGTACCGGCCCGACCGCCGCAACGCCGTCGCCGCCTGATACCTGGCCGAAGTCCGTGAATGCGGCCAGGCGCACCGAACGATCCTTTTCCAGACCAGGGAAGGGGAACAGGAACTCCGCGGTCGCGCTGAAGCGGCGCGTACCACCAAGGATGCTGCCGTCGGTGTCACGCGGCCCGAGTGAATTGGTGTCAAAGCCGCGCACCGATCCGATGCCGCCGCCGTAGAAACGCTTGTTGAAAGGCAGAGGCTTGCCGATGCCTTCGCCGACACCGACCTCGCCGCGCAAATAAATGGTGTAGTTCTTGCCGACCGGGTAGTACCAGCGATGAATGTAGTTCAGGCGCCAGTACTGCACATTGCCGCCGGGCAGTCCGATCTCGGCGCTGGCATTCTGCAGCCGGCCGGAACGCGGAAACACCGCGCTGTCGCGGGTATCACGGAACCAGCCCAGACTCGCAGGCAGTGTCGCGACCGTCGAAGAGTAGGTGTTGACATAGCTCAGCAGTCGCGGCGGCGCAAGCGCGCCGAGGGAAAACTTCGTGTAGTCGACGGCAAGGCCGAAGAAAAAGGTGTCGATTGACGTGTACGGGTAGCCGAAACGCACGCCGCCGCCGGTGCTGGATGTCTCATAGTCACCCAGATTGACGTTGGCGGCGTTGAAGTCACGGTGATAGATGTCGAAGGCGCGGCTGACGCCATCGACAGTGAAATACGGATCGGTGTGCGACAGCGAGTAGACCTTGTTGGTGCGCCCTGTGCTTATCGATGCGGAAATGAACTTGCCGCTGCCGAAGATGTTCTGCTGCGAAATCGAGGTCGACAGCACCAGCTTGTCGGCACTCGAAAACCCGGCGCCCAGCAAAAGCTGTCCGGTCGGCTTCTCCTCGATCTTCACGTTGACATCGACCTGGTCGGCCGCACCGGCCACCGGAGGCGTCTCGATCGACGTTTCCTTGAAGTAGTTGAGACGTTCCAGGCGCTTGCGCGACTCGGCGATCTTCTCGCCGTCGTAGTACGAACCTTCCAGCTGACGCATTTCGCGGCGGATCACCTCGTCGCGGGTGCGCGTGTTGCCGGCCACATTGATGCGCCGCACGTAGACGCGCCGCCCCGGATCGACATACACAGTGAAGGAGACGGTCTGCTTGTCGCGATCGAGCTGCGGCGCGGCGTTGGCATTGGCGAACGCGTACCCTTCGTTGCCGAGGCGATCCTGGATCTTCTTGGTCGAGGCCGAGAGGCGTTCGCCGTTGAAGACATCGCCCGGCTTGATTTCGAGCAGCCGGCGCAGTTCAGTCTCGGGCACCACCATGTCGCCGGCAAACTTGACCTCCGAAACAGTGAAGCGCTTGCCTTCGGTGATCGCGATTGTGATGTAGATGTCCTTCTTGTCCGGCGTGATCGACACCTGTGTCGACTCCACGGCGAACTCGAGGTAGCCCCGGTTCAGGTAGAACGAGCGCAGCGCCTCCAGGTCGGCAGTGAGCTTCTGGCGCGAATACTGGTTGTCCTTGGAGTACCAGGAGAACCAGCCGCCCTCGGACAACTCGAATTCATCCAGCAGGACCTTCTCGCGAAACGCACTGGCTCCGACGATGTTGATCTTGCGAATCTTGGCAACTTCGCCTTCGTCGACGGTGAAATTGATGCCGACGCGATTGCGGTCCAGCGGCGTGACCGTAGTCGTGATCGAAACGCCGTACAGGCCGCGCGTCAGATACTGGCGCTTGAGTTCCTGCTCGGCACGATCCAGCACGGCGCGGTCGAAGATGCGTCCCTCGGCAAGCCCGACCTCGCGCACCGCCTTGCGCACCGCATCGCGCTCAAAGGCCTTCAAGCCGATGAAATCGACCTGCGCGATCGCCGGACGTTCCTCGATGACCACGATCAGGACATCGCCCTCCACCTCGATGCGCACATCCTTGAAAAAGCCGGTGGCGAACAGCGCGCGGATCGCCTGCGAAGCGCGCTCCTCGGTCATGCGTTCGCCCACCTTGACAGGCAGATAGCTGAACACCGTGCCGGCCTCGGTGCGCTGGACACCCTCGACGCGGATGTCGCGGATCACGAACGGAGCGAAGCCCTGCGCCCAGGCTGGCACCGCCAGGATGGCCAGGAGCAAGGGGGCAAGGCAACGGAAAAGCTGGCGCGGCAGGCGCATAGAAAAACGCAGGTGGATCATCCGGCCAACAGCCGATGGATATCGTTGAACAAGGCCAAAGTCATGGTCATCACGACGATGGCCAGTCCCAGCCGGGAACCGAACTCGGCGACGCGCGCCGACACCGGCTTGCCACGCAGAATCTCGACAAAATAATACATCAGATGACCGCCGTCGAGCAGCGGAATCGGCAACAGGTTGAGCACGCCCAGGCTCACGCTGACCAGCGCCAGGAAATTGAGGTAGTACTCCAGCCCCAGTCGCGCGGTCTTGCCGGCGTAGTCGGCGATGGTGACCGGCCCGGAAAGGTTGCGCCAGGACACTTCGCCGATCACCATCTTGCCCAGCATCTTGAGACTGAATACCGAGGTCTCCCAGGTCTGCTGGAATCCGCGCGCGAGGCCCTCGGTGAAGCCGTAGCGCACCAGCACCGGCGCCGGCCGGTCGCTGATGCGCGCTCCGATGCGACCGACTGTCGCGCCGGCGCTCGATACGGCCGCCGGCGTGAGTACGATATCGCGCGGCGCGCCGGTCGCGCCGCTGACGCGCACGGTCACCTGGCGGCCAGGCGCTGCGCGCATCGCCGCGACGAACGCGTCGGCGCTGGCGATCGGGCGGCCGTCGACGGAGCGCACGATCTCGCCACCGGCCAGACCCGCGCGCGCCGCCGGCGACCCGGGCTCGGCGTCGATCACGCGCGGCGGCGGCCGATGCAGCGCCATGCCCACGCTCTTCATGAAATCGCCTTCGAGCTCGAGCTTGCCAAGGCGCGAAAAATCCATGTGCGGAAAGGCAATTCCGCCCTTCAGGTCGCGGGTCTCCAGGCGCACCGTCAGCCGTTCGTCGGCCGCGCGCAGCAAGCGCCAGTGCAGGTCGTTCCACGACCGGATCGGCGCGCCGTCCGCTGCAACAACCAGGTCGCCATCACGCAGGCCGGCCAGCGCGGCCGGCGAACCGCTGACCGGTGCGGCCACCTGTGCCGGGGGTTCCTCGACCCCACCCACAGCCAGTCCCCAATAGAGGGCGATGGCGAGTATGAAGTTGGCCAGCGGGCCGGCGGCAATGATGATGATGCGCCGCCCGACCGGCTGAGCATTGAACGAGCGATGCACCTCGTGCGCGGGCACTACTTCGTCGGGGTCATGGCCGAGAAGCTTCACGTAGCCGCCGAGCGGGAAAGCAGCGATCGCCCACTCGGTCTGGTCACGGCCGAAGCGGCGCATGACGATCGGCTTGCCAAAACCCAGGCAGTAGCGCAGCACCTTGACCCCGCACAGGCGTGCAGCAGCGTAGTGCCCGAATTCATGGAACGCGATCAGGATGCCAAGCGCCAGGATGAACGCAAGGATCGTCGAGACCAGGGTCATCGCAGCGCCTCGCGTGCCAATGCGCGTGCGTGCGCATCGGCGGCAAGCACGTCGTCGAGTGAGGCAAGGGGCTGCGCCGATGCCGCGCTGATGACCCGCTCGATGAGCCGGGCGATGCCGGTGAAAGTCAGGCGCCCGGACAGAAAAGCCTCGACCGCCACCTCGTTGGCGGCATTGAGCACGGTCGGCGATGTTCCACCTTGCTCGAGCGCCGCGTAGGCCAGTCGCAGGCAAGGAAAACGGGTCACATCCGGCCGCTCGAAGGTAAATTGGCCGAGACGAAAGATGTCGAAACCGGCCACCCCGGCATCGATGCGCTCGGGATATGCCAGGGTCTGCGCGATCGGCGTGCGCATGTCCGGATTGCCGAGTTGCGCCAGCACCGAGCCGTCGGCATATTCGACCATCGAGTGGATGACACTTTGCGGATGGATCACCACCTCGATGTCGCGCGCTGCCGCTCCGAAGAGCCAGTGCGCCTCGATGACCTCCAGGCCCTTGTTCATCATGGTCGCCGAATCGACCGAAATCTTGCGCCCCATGACCCAGTTGGGATGGGCGCAGGCCTCTTCCGGACTGACCGATTCGAGTTGTTCCAGAGGCGTGGTGCGAAACGGCCCGCCGGAGGCGGTCAGGAGAATGCGCCTGATTCCGTGCCGCGCCGGATCGCCGCTATAGCCCGCCGGCAACGACTGGAAGATCGCGTTGTGTTCGCTGTCGACCGGCAGCAGGGTCGCCCCGCCTTCCGCAACCGCACGCATGAATACCGGCCCGGCCATGACCAGAGCCTCCTTGTTGGCCAGGAGAATGCGCTTGCCGGCGCGCGCTGCCGCCAGCACTGGCGCAAGGCCTGCCGCGCCCACCACCGCGGCGACGACGGTATCGGCTTCCGGAGCCGCCGCCATCGCGGCTGCGGCGTCCTCGCCGCCCAGCACCGTGACCCCCAGGCCCTCGGCGCGCACCGCCGCCTCGAGTCGCCGGGCCGCAGCCAGGTCAGTCAACACCGCCACGCGCGGCCGGTGTACGCGACACTGCGCAAGCAGCGTCTCGACGCTGTTGCGCGCGATCAGCGCATGGATCGCGAATCGGTCGGGATGGCGCGCGACGACGTCCAGCGTGCTCTCGCCGATGGACCCAGTCGCCCCCAGCAGGGTCACATGACGCATGGCGCGCCTAGCCGGCCCGGTTCATGCCGGTGGCTGCTGCAATCAGCATCGCCAGCGGCATGGACGGGATCAGGGCATCGATGCGATCGAGCACGCCACCGTGGCCGGGAAGCAGGCCGCTCGAATCCTTCTGCCCGCGCTCGCGCTTGAGCAGGGACTCGAAAAGATCGCCAACCACAGAACTGGCTGCGAGTACCACAGCGCTTAGCAGCACCAAAGCCCAGCCGCCGGTCGCAAGGCCGTCGGCAAAGAAGTTGGGAGCGAGTCCGACGACCAGGGCGCAGGCGGTCGCGAAGAGCAGGACGCCAGCCTGCCCGCCGACCACCCCTTCCCAGGTTTTGCCCGGAGAAATCGAGGGGGCGAGCTTGCGCCGACCGAAGGCCCGTCCGGAAAAGTACGCGGCGATGTCGGCCACCCATACCACTGCCAACAGGACCAGCAGGTATAGGATGCCCAGCTCGCGTGCCTGCCAGACTGCGATCCAGCAGGAAACCAGAAACAGCGCGCCAATGGCACAGGAAAGCCAGCCGCCTGGAAGCTTCACGCGGCGCGCCAGCCACAGGGGCACCAGACCCAGCCAGAGCGCAATCGCTGCTACGTGTAGCAGGGTTCCCAGGGATCCGGCGGCGGCGTCGAGCGCCAGAAGTGCGCCGATGACGGCCGCGATGACGGCGGGATAGACGATCCGACCAGCGCCCTCAAGCCCGGCCAGGCGGCCCCATTCCCAGGCGCCGGCGACGACGAACAGCCCAACGAAAAGGGCCCAGCCGGAAGGCGGCAACCAGACCAGCATCGGGATGATCAGCGCCAGCAGAACCAGCGCGGTGACGACGCGTGTCTTAAGCATCGGGCTGCGGGATTACCGCGCCCGGCAGCGGTTGCGCCGTGCGACGTCCTTCGCGCACCTGCTCGCTGGTCTGGCCGAAGCGGCGCTCGCGCTTGCGGTACGAGGCGATGGCCTCGTCCAGCGTGCGGCCGTCGAAGTCGGGCCAGTAAGTGTCTGTGAAGAACAACTCGGTATAGGCGAGCTGCCAGATCAGGAAATTGCTGATGCGCTGTTCGCCGCCGGTGCGGATGAACAGATCCGGCTCAGGGGCGTGCGCCATCGCCAGATAGGGCGACAGGTCGGCCTCGGTGAACGAGGTGGCGAGCTCCGGCCGGTCGGTAAGCATGCGCTGCGTGGCCTGCACGATGTCCCAGCGGCCACCGTAATTCGCGCAGATGGTCAGGGTGAGGCGCTGGTTGCGCGCGGTGCGTGCCTCGCCGCGACGGATCAGTTCGACGATGCGCGCGTCGAAGCGCGACAGATCACCGACGACCTTCAGGCGTACCCCGTTGACGTGCAGCTTCGCGACCTCCTGTTCCAGGACCATCTTGAAGAGCTGCATGAGAACCGCGACCTCCTCGGCCGGACGGCGCCAGTTCTCGGAGGAAAACGCGAACAGGGTCAGGTACTCGATGCCCCGCTCCACACAGGTGCGCACGGCTTCACGGACCGCTTCGGCTCCGCGCTGGTGGCCCGCCACCCGCGGCAGGAAGCGCCGCGTGGCCCAGCGGCCGTTGCCGTCCATGATGATCGCGACATGGCGCGGCACCGCCGCGACTTCGGGTATGACCTGGGTCGAACTGGCTTCCACTGGCATCTCGTCGCGCCGGCGCGTTGCGCGCTCAGACGGCCATGATCTCGGCTTCCTTGGCCGAGACCAGCTTGTCGATCTCGCTGGTGAAACGATCGGTGAGCTTTTGCACATCGTCCTGCGCGCGCCGCTCCTCGTCCTCGGACACCGCACGATCCTTGAGCAGTTTCTTCAATTGCTCGTTGGCCTCGCGGCGCAGGTTGCGTACCGCCACGCGCGCGTCCTCGCTCTCCCCCTTCACCACCTTGACAAGTTCCTTGCGGCGCTGTTCGGTCAGGGCCGGCATCGGCACGCGGATCATGTCGCCCTGGGTGGCCGGATTGAGGCCCAGGTCCGACTCGCGAATCGCCTTCTCGACCACCGGAACCATCTTCTTTTCCCAAGGCTGCACGCCGATGGTGCGCGCGTCGATGAGCGTGACATTGGCGGTCTGGTTGATCGGCATCGGCGAGCCGTAGTAGTCGACCTGAATGTGGTCGAGGAGCCCGATGTGGACCCGTCCCGTGCGCACCTTGGCCAGGTCGTTCTTGAAAGCCTCGATCGACTTCTGCATTTTCTGCTCGGCCGTCTTGCGGATCTCGGCGATGGTCATGGCTCGTGGTCCCCCTGCATCAGGCTTTTCGTCGTCGGACTTAAGGCGCGGATTTCCCTATACATGCACCAGTGTACCCTCCTCACTCCCCATCACCACGCGCTTGAGCGCCCCCGGGGAGAAGATCGAGAATACGTTGATAGGCAGCTTCTGGTCGCGGCAAAGCGCGAAAGCGGTCGCGTCCATGACTTTCAGGTTCTTGATCATGGCTTCGTCGAATGTGATGCGTGCGTACTTGGTGGCGGTCGCGTCCGTCTTGGGATCGGCGGTGTAGACGCCGTCCACCTTGGTGCCCTTCAGGACGATCTCGGCACCCATTTCAGAGGCACGCAGCGCGGCCGCCGTGTCAGTGGTGAAGAACGGGTTGCCGGTACCGGCAGCGAAGATCACCACCTTGCCTTCCTCGAGGTAGCGCAACGCCTTGCCGCGGATGTAGGGCTCTACGACCTGCTCGATGTTGAGAGCTGACTGCACGCGCGCCACGATGTTGTGCTGCTTCATCGCGTCCTGCAGCGCTAGCGCGTTCATGATCGTAGCCAGCATGCCCATGTAATCGGCGGTCGCGCGGTCCATGCCCTGCGCGCCGGGCGCCACGCCGCGGAAGATGTTGCCACCGCCGATGACGATGCTCATCTCGACATTCATGCTGGCGACTGCTGCGATCTCCTCGACGATTCTCTCAATGGTCGCGCGATTGATGCCGTAGGGATCGTCTCCCATCAGCGCCTCGCCGGAGAGTTTCAACAGAAATCGCCTGTACTTTGGGGTCTCGGGCATGATGGATTGGACGCGAGGGGTGGGAAGGCGCCGCTTGAGTTACCTACTGGCGTGCGGCCGCGGCCTGCGCCGCGACCTCGGCTGCGAAGTCGGTGACCTTTTTCTCGATGCCCTCGCCGACCTGGTAAAGCGCGAAGGCAGCAACCTTCGCCCCTTTCGCCTTGAGCAACTGCTCGATGGTCTGCTTGCCGTCTTCCGCCTTGACGAACACCTGGCCCAGGAGGGTCACATCCTTGAGGAATTTCTGCACTGTTCCTTCGGCGATCTTCTCGAGCATCGCCTCGGGCTTGCCGGCCTCGCGCGCCTTTTCCACGGCGATACGCCGCTCGGTGTCGAGCAGGGCGGCATCGACGCCGGAGGAGTCGAGCGCCTTGGGCTTGGACGCCGCGATGTGCATGGCCAGGTCGCGGCCGAGCGCGTCGTCACCGCCGACCAGATCGACCAGCACGCCGATCCTGGAGCCGCCGTGCACGTACGAGAGGACACGGCCCTGTGCCGCGATGCGCGCAAAGCGGCGGATTGACATGTTCTCGCCGATCTTGCCGACCAGGGCGGCGCGCACGGACTCGACCGTGCCGCCGTCGAGCGGCGCGGCCGACAAGGCTGCGACATCGGCCGGCTGGGAGGACACGATGAGCCCTGCCAGCTTCTTCGTGAAGGCGAGGAAGTCGTCATTCTTGGCGACAAAGTCAGTCTCGGAATTGACTTCGACGATCGCCCCGGTCTTGCCGTCGACCGAGACTTCCAAGGCGACAACGCCCTCGGCGGCCACCCGCGCCGAGGCCTTGCTGGCCTTGTTGCCCAGACGCACGCGCAGAATCTCCTCTGCCTTGGCGAGATCGCCATCGGCCTCGGTCAGGGCTTTCTTGCACTCCATCATCGGTGCGTCGGTCTTGCCGCGGAGTTCCGCGACCATGGATGCGGTGATTGCTGCCATCGTGTTATTCCGTTGTATTGTCCAACCCGTTGCGGGCAACGGCCTGCAACGCTGTTTGCTCACGAGCCCAAAAACAAAGGGGCATTGCGGCCCCTTTGCAGCGGACCCGCGCCGTCTTCCTTAAGCTCCCTCGACCTCGACGTACTCGTCGCTGCCGGCGCTTACGACCTCGGCCAGCGACAGGGCACGCCCCTCGAGAATCGCATCGGCCACGCCGCGCGCATACAGGCGGATGGCGCGCGAGGAGTCGTCGTTGCCCGGGATCACATAGGCGATGCCGTCGGGAGAATGGTTGGTGTCGACCACCGCGATGACCGGAATGCCCAGTTTGCTGGCCTCGGTGATGGCGATCTTGTGGTAACCCACGTCGATGACGAAGATCGCATCGGGCAACGCGTTCATGTTCTTGATGCCGCCGATGGACTTCTCGAGCTTGTCCATCTCGCGCTTGAACAGCAGCGCCTCTTTCTTGGACATCTTCTCGACGTCGCCGGCCTCGACCGCCGCTTCCATTTCCTTCAGGCGCTTGATCGAGACGCGCACGGTCTTGAAGTTGGTCAGCATGCCGCCCAGCCAGCGCGCATCGACGTACGACACGCCGGCGCGCTTGGCTTCCTCGGCAACGATTTCGCGGGCCTGGCGCTTGGTGCCGACCATCAGCACGTTGCCCTTGTTGGCCGACAGCTGCCGGATGTGCTTCATCGCGGCGTTGTACATCTCGAGGGTCTTCTCGAGGTTGATGATGTGGATCTTGTTGCGATAGCCAAAGATGTACTGGGCCATCTTCGGGTTCCAGAAGCGGGTCTGGTGTCCGAAATGGACACCCGCTTCCAGCATCTCGCGCATGGTGGTGGACATGGAGTTGCTCCGGTTTTCAGGGTTGGCCTCCTCCCGCCGGCAGCGTGCCCGGCGGGCGCGCCACCCCAAAAAGGGCGGGAGTGCGAATTTGCCCGGACACGCCAGGGATCAAAACCCCTTGGACTTGTACCGGACAGCCAGCTATTATAGCCGATTCCGTACACTCGATCAAAGCCGCGTCCACCCCCGCAGGCGCCGCTCACTGCATGGGCATCGTCACCAAGTCCGCCGAGGACATCGAAAAAATGCGCATCGCCGGCCGCCTGGCTGCGGAGGTGCTCGACTTCATCGCCCCGCACGTACGGCCCGGGGTCAGCACCGGCGAACTCGACCGCCTGTGCCACGAATACATGACCGGTGTGCAGGGAACCATCCCGGCGCCGCTGGGTTACTGCCCGCCAGGCTACCGCCCCTACCCGAAGTCGATCTGCACCTCGGTCAACAACCAGGTCTGCCATGGCATCCCCGGCGACAAGGTCCTCAAGCGCGGTGACGTCGTCAACATCGACATCACGACCATCAAGGACGGCTATCACGGCGACACCAGCCGCATGTTCTATGTCGGGGATCCGTCGATCGCGGCACGGCGCCTCTCCGAGGTCACCTTCGAGTGCATGTGGCTGGGCATCCTCGAGGTGCGCCCCGGCGCGCACCTGGGCGACATCGGCCACGCGATCCAGCGCCACGCCGAGGGGCACGGCTACTCGGTGGTACGCGAATTTTGCGGACACGGCATCGGCAAGCGCTTCCACGAAGAGCCGCAGGTGCTGCACTATGGCAAGCCCGGCAGCCTGGCCGAGCTCAAGGCGGGCATGATCTTCACCATCGAGCCCATGATCAACGCGGGTCGGCGCGAGATTCGCGAACTGGCCGACGGCTGGACCATCGTCACCAAGGACCACAGCCTGTCAGCCCAGTGGGAGCACACCGTACTGGTGACCGAATCCGGATTCGAAGTCCTGACGCTCTCGCAAGGCGCGCCGGCGATGCCGGCGTCACTGGCCCGCGCGGCGCGCCAGCCAGCCGCTGCCTGAGGACACGGCAGGACGCCCCTTGTCGGCCATCGCCCCGTCGCCGCCAGGCGCCGCGTCTCGGCAGGCGCCACTCGGCGGCCTGCGGCAACGACTGGCCGGCGGGCGCGCGGCCTTGTTCGCGCGTTTCGAGTCCGCCGGCAATGCACGCAAGCTGCTGCAAAATCATTGCCGGCTGGTCGACGCGACCCTCGCCGACATGTGGCGCGAGACCGGACTTGAGGACGCGGCCACGTTGGTGGCGGTGGGCGGCTACGGACGCGGTGAACTGTATCCGCACTCCGATGTCGACGTGCTGCTGCTCCTGCCCGGCGATGCCAGCGCGGCGACCAAGGCGCGCCTGGAGGCCTTGATCGGTCAGTTCTGGGACGTCGGCATCGAGGTCGGCCACAGCATTCGCACGCTGGAAGAGTGCTTCACCCTGGCGAGCCGGGATGTGACCGTGCAGACCACGCTCATCGAGGCGCGCTACCTGGCCGGCGACCGCCGACTCTTCAACGACCTCGAATCGGGCACCCGCCACCACCTCGACCCGCGCGCCTTTTACACGGCCAAGCGCCTGGAGCTCGAACAGCGCCACACCAAACACCAGGACACGCCCTACAGCCTCGAGCCGAATTGCAAGGAAAGCCCTGGGGGATTGCGCGACCTGCAGGTGATCCTGTGGATCGCGCGCGCCGCCGGCCTGGGAACACGCTGGCGCGAGCTGGCGGCGCGCGGTGTCATTACGCGCACCGAGGCGGCCATGCTGGCCAAGCGCGAGCGCCTCCTGCAGAACATCCGCGTGCGTCTGCACCTGCTGGCGAAGCGCCGCGAGGATCGCCTGCTGTTCGACTACCAGACCGACCTTGCCCTGGCTTTCGGCTTCAAGGCCACCGCGAGCCGGCGCGCCAGCGAGCAGTTGATGCAGCGCTACTACATCAACTGCCGCTGGATCATCCAGTTGAACACCATCCTCATGCAGAACATCGCCGCGCAGCTGTTCCCGGGCGCGGCCTTCGAGGCGCGCCCGCTCAACGAACGCTTCCACGTCGAGCGCGACCTCCTGGCCGCCAGCGACCCGACGGTGTTCGAGACCCATCCGGGCGCCCTGCTCGAGTGCTTTCGCCTGCTGCAGGAACACGCGGATCTGAAGGGCATGACAGCGCCAACCCTGCGCGCCCTCTGGCGCTCGCGCAACAGCATGGATGCCGCGTTCCGCCGCGACGGCGCCAACAAGGCCATGTTCCTGGCCATCCTCAAGAGCCCACGCGGCCTGGTGCACGAACTGAGGCGCATGAACCAGTGGGGCATCCTCGGCCGCTACATCCCCGCCTTCAAACGCATCATCGGCCAGATGCAGCACGACCTGTTCCACGTGTATACGGTGGATCAGCACATCCTCATGGTGGTACGCAATGTGCGGCGCTTCACCATGCTCGAGTTCGCCCACGAGTATCCCCTGTGTTCGCGCCTGATCGCCAATTTCGAGCGCCATTGGCTGATCTATGTCGCCGCGCTGTTCCACGATATCGCCAAGGGACGCGGCGGCGATCATTCGCACCTCGGCCGGCAGGACGCGCGCGCATTTTGCCGAGCCCACGGCTTGACACGCGAGGACACCGAGTTCGTCGAGTTCCTGGTCGAACACCACCTGACGATGTCGGCGGTGGCGCAAAAGCAGGATCTGGGCGACCCGCAGACCATCCGCAAGTTTTCCCAGGTGGTCGGCAACGAGCGCCGTCTCATTGCGCTGTACCTGCTGACGGTCGCCGATATCCGCGGCACCAGTCCGAAGGTATGGAATGCCTGGAAGGGCAAACTGCTCGAAGACCTGTTCCGGGCCACGCGACGCGTGCTGTCAGCATCTCCCGCCGACGGGCGTTCCGGCCTGGACGCCGACCTGCAGGAAAAACAGGCCGAGGCGCTGCGCACCCTCAAGCTGTACGGCTTTTCCGAGCGTGCGCACGAGGCGCTGTGGCGCGAACTCGACGTTGCCTACTTCATGCGTCACGACGCGCGCGAGATCGCCTGGCAGACGCGCACCCTGGTGGCGCGCATGGACTCGCCTGACCCGGTCGTGAAGGCGCGCCATTCGCCGATCGGCGAAGGCATGGAGGTGATGGTCTGGATGCGCGACCGTGCCGACCTGTTCGCGCGCATCTGCGGCTACTTTGACCGCGCCGGCCTGTCGATCGTCGAAGCCAAGGTACACACCACGCGCAACGGCTACGCGCTGGACTCCTTCGTGGTCATGGAAGCCAGCGGCGATCCCGGCGGTGCGCATGGGCGCGCCGAGCAGATCGAGCGCGAGTTGCCCGCCGCACTGACCTCCGAGGCGCCGCTGCGAGCTCCCGGCACGGCCCGCCTGTCGCGCCTGTCGCGCCATTTCGCCATCGAGCCGGCGGTCAACCTGCGCCCCGACGAGCGCGGCCAGCGCCACATCCTCGCGGTCACCGCCGGCGACCGCCCGGGACTCTTGTACCGCATCGCGCTGGTGCTGGGCCGGCACGGCGTCAACCTGCAGACCGCCAAGATCACCACCTTAGGCGAGCGCGCCGAGGACGTGTTCCTGATCGAAGGCGGCGACCTGGCGAGCGCGCGCGCTTCGCTGGCGCTGGAAACCGACCTGCTCGAGACCCTGCGCCAATAGCCTGGCGGAGCTACCTCAGGAGCGCCAGTAGCCGGGATCGGGCAGGTCGTTGAAGACTTTCTTCAACTGATCCGCCCAGCGCCCGCGGATGGACGCGAAGTACTCGTCGCGCGTGTCGATGAGCTTGTGCATGGTGACAGCCAGTGCGTCGCGCTCATAGCAGAGCAGGTCAAGCGGCAGCCCCACCGACAGGTTCGACTTGATGGTCGAGTCCATCGACACCAGGGCGCACTTGGCCACTTCCACCAGGCTCAGCTGCCCGCCGATGACGCGGTCCAGGATCGGCTTGCCATACTTGGATTCACCAATCTGGAAATACGGGGTTTCCGCAGTCGCCTCGATGAAATTGCCCGCCGAGTAGACGTTGAACAGGCGCGGCTCCTCGCGGCCGATCTGCCCCCCGAAGATGAGGTTCACGTTGAACTCGATGCTGAACTGGCGCAGAGAGTTCGCATCACGATCGTGCACCTTGCGCACCGCGTCGCCGACCAGCTTGGCCGCCGAGAACATGTTCGGGCAGTTGGCCAGGCTCTTCTCGCTGCCCATGTCCATCTGCGCCTTCAGGCCACTGGCGACCGACTGCGTGATCGCCAGGTTGCCCGCGGTAAGCAGCACCATGACGCGCTCTCCGGGCACCTCGTAGATATGCATCTTGCGGAAGGTGCTGATCTGGTCCACGCCCGCGTTGGTTCGCGAGTCTGACAGGAACACCAGCCCGTTGTCCTGCCGGATCGCCACGCAATATGTCATCGGTCCGCTCGTCGGATTTGCCTTGAGCGCACGATTCTAGAGCCTGGGGTGACCTTGCGCCGCGCGGGGTGCGCAGGGCTACGCGCTATCCATGGGCACCAGGAAGTCACGCGCGATGCCGCTGCCGATGGCGGCAATGCCTGCCAGGAACTCCGTGAGCCAGGCATGCACGCCGATTTCGAGAATGTCGCCGATGCGCGCGTAGCGCAGGCGCGCGTGGGCCATGCCGGCTAAGCGCTGGGTCTCATCGGAGCGATTGTTGGCCACCAGTCCGAGGATCTGGTCCACCTCGGAGAGACAGGCATGCAGGGAGCGCGGCATGTCGCGGCGCAAGATCAGCAGTTCCGCGACGCGATTGGGCGTGATCACGTCGCGATAGACCTTGCGATAGATCTCGAAGGCCGACACCGAGCGCAACAGCGCACCCCACTCGTAGTATTCGTTGGCCATCTGATCGTCGGGGGCCAACTCATCGTATTTGACGTCCAGGAGGCGCGCGGTGTTGTCGGCACGCTCGAGGAAGGTGCCCAGACGGATGAACTGGAAGGACTCATCCTGCAGCATGGTCCCCACTGTGACCCCGCGCGACAGGTGCGAACGAAACTTGACCCACTCGAAGTACTTCGTAAGTTCACTACCTGACACCGCCGCGCTGTTCAAACGCGCCGCCGATACGCGCGCTTCCAGCCAGGTCGTGTTGAGAGTCTCCCAGACTTCGGAGGTGACCGTGCCGCGCACCGCGTGGCAGTTTTCGCGCGCAGCGCGCACGCTTGCCACGAGCGACGAAGTGTTGGTCTCATCGACGGTCATGAAACGCAATACCTGGCCTGCGGTGATGGTGTCGTGGCGGGCCTTGTAGGCACTCTCCAGCCCGGTGATACCCAACGCCGCGCCCCAGTAGCCCGACGAACCGTCGGGCATCTGCAGCGACATGCGGTAGGTCACGTCGAGCAGGCGTGCGGTGTTCTCGGCCCGCTCGGTGTAGCGGGCCATCCAGTACAGGTGATCTGCGGTGCGCGAGAGCATGACAGGGCTTCCCTAGCGATCCAGTACCCAGGTGTCCTTGGTACCGCCGCCCTGCGACGAATTGACCACCAGCGAGCCGGCCTTGAGCGCCACCCGCGTCAGCCCGCCGGGCGCCAAGCGCACTTCCTTGCCCGAGAGCACGAAAGGCCGCAGGTCGATGTGCCGCGGCGCGATGCCGGACTCGACGAAGGTCGGGCAGGCCGACAGCGCCAGGGTCGGCTGGGCAATGTACTTGTCGGGTGCGGCCTTGACGCGCTCGCGGAAGGCCTCGATCTCGGCAGCAGTCGAGGCGGGCCCGACCAGCATGCCGTAGCCGCCCGCGCCGTGGGTCTCCTTGACGACCAGGTCGGCCATGTTGGCCAGCACGTAGGACAGGTCGGCGCTCTTGCGGCACAGGTAGGTCGGTACGTTGGCGATGATCGGCTCCTCGGACAGGTAGAAGCGAATCATGTCGGGCACGTAAGGGTAGACCGACTTGTCGTCGGCGACGCCGGTGCCGATCGCATTGGCCAGCGAGACGCGGCCGGCGCGCACCACCGAAAACAATCCCTTCACGCCCAGCGCGGAATCGGCGCGAAACGCCAGCGGGTCGAGGAAATCGTCGTCGATACGCCGGTAGATGACATCGACGCGCCTGGGCCCCTGCGTGGTGCGCATGTAGACAGTGTCATCAGCGACGAACATGTCCTGGCCTTCGACGAGTTCGACCCCCATCTGCTGGGCCAGGAAGGCGTGCTCGAAATAGGCGCTGTTGTAGGCACCGGGTGTGAGCACGACCACGGTCGGGTCGTCGATGCCGGCTGGCGCCGCCTGGCGCAGGGTGTCGAGCAGCATGTCCGGATAGTGCTCGACCGGTGCCACCCCCTGGCGGGCGAACAACTCGGGGAACAGGCGCATCATCATGCGGCGGTTCTCCAGCATGTAGGACACACCGGACGGGACGCGCAGGTTGTCCTCGAGGACGTAGTAGGCCGCCGATTCGGCATCGCGCCCGGGCAGCGCCGCACGCACGATGTCGATCCCGGCGATGAGCGAATACAGGTGATTGCGCACCTCGACATCGCGCATCTCGGGCCGGTACTGCGTATTGCCGAGGATTTGCTCGGCCGGCACACGCCCGGCCTTGACGATGGCCTGCCCCGAGTAGATGTCGTGGATGAAGGCGTTGAGCGCCGCGACGCGCTGGCGCAAGCCGCGCTCGAGCATGCGCCATTCCGCGGCGGGAATGATGCGCGGGACGATGTCGAAGGGGATCAAGCGCTCGGTACCGGCTTCCTCCCCGTACACGGCAAAGGTGATGCCGGAACGATGAAAGGCCGAATCGGCCTCGGCGCGCTTCTGCGCAATCGAGTCCGCCGGCATGTCGGCAAGCCAATCCTGGAAGGTCGCGTAGTGCTCGCGCACCCCGCCTGTGGCGCTTGCAAGTTCGTTGAAGATGTTGTTCAGGGCAACGGGCATGACTGTCGGACTGTATCACCGGTCAGCCGGTGGCTGCGAAAACCCAAGCAAAGGGTGTGTCCGCCCGACCTTAGGCGGCGTGCCGCCCCGCCCTACTTGAAACCCAGCACGTCGTCCATGCCGAACAAGCCGGCGCCGCGCCCGCGCAGGAAGCGGCAGGCGCGCAAGGCGCCCTGCGCGTAGGTCATGCGACTGGCTGCCTTGTGGGTGATCTCGATACGCTCGCCCTCGCCCAGGAACATGACGGTGTGATCCCCGACCAGGTCGCCGCCGCGCACGACCGCGTAGCCGATCGACTCGCGATTGCGCGCGCCGGTGTGCCCCTGGCGATCGAAAACCGCGACCTTGTCGTGATCGCGCTTGAGCGCCGCCGCCGCCACTTCGCCCAGGCGCAAGGCCGTTCCTGATGGAGCATCCACCTTGTGCCGATGATGCGCCTCGACAATTTCGACTTCGTAGGCATCGCCCAAAGTGCGTGCGGCGACTTCGACCAGACGCAAGGCAACATTGACGCCGACACTCATGTTCGGTGCGAAGACGATGCCGATCTTCGCCGCCGCGGCCTCGATGGCGGCGCGGCCTGCGGCGTCGAAGCCGGTCGTGCCGATGACCATTCCGACGTCACGCTCAATGGCAGCCGCCAGATGTGCAAGCGTGCCCTGCGGACGCGTGAAATCGATCAGCAGGTCCGCCTGCGCCAGGGCAGCCGGGACGTCGGAGTCGACCAATACGCCGGTCACCTTCCCGCTGGACTCGCCGGCGTCGCGCCCCAGGCCGGGGCTGCCGGGGAGATCGAGCGCCGCGGCCAGCGACAGGTCATCGGTGGCCAGGACGGCACCGATGAGCATCTGCCCCATCCTGCCGGTCGCGCCGGCGATCGCGATTCTGGTTTTCATTCCCCTCTTCCGGCAGAACAGCTAGCGCTTTTCAAATGATTCTGCAACGATCCGCCAGCGCCCGCCTTCGTTGACCCATACCAGGGTCTTCCTGCCGTTCTCGCGCAGGCTGCCCGACGAGAAATTCTGCGTGAATACCCCGGTCGCGCGTCCCGCGACGAACACCACCTGTACGTCGCTGATCTCGAGGCTGATCGCACTCGCACGCTTGAGCCGATCGCGCCGCTGTGCCTCCCAGCGCGCCCGAGTGGTCCCGGCGGGCTTGAAGTCTTTCGCGTACAAGGCAAGGTAGCGTTCGACGTCGCGCGCCTGCCAGGCGTCGCGCCATTCCTCGATGGCTGCCAGAACCGGATTGGGCGGCGGCGCGGATGCGACCACCGCCGATGACAATGGCTTGGGTGGCGCGGCAGCCGGTTTTTCCGGCGGCGCGACCGAAGCCGCGGGTGCTTCAGCCGCTGGCTTCTGCGTTGTCTCGACCGCAGCTCTCGGAGTGGCGACCGGTGCAGGCACGCTTGCAGGCGCAGGCGGAGGCGCGGCGGCTGCTGCGGTCGGAGGCGCCGGGGCGACAGGAGCGGTGGGCGCGGGCGCTGCGGCCGGCGCAGCCGCGCCTTCCGCCGCAGGCTTCGCCGCCGCCGTCGCCGGCGCGGCAATGTCGGTATCCCATCTCTCCAGGCGCCCGTCGCGGTCGAAATACACCGCCAGGCGGCGCGTTTCCGGATCGTTCCAGCCTTTGGAGAAGCGGAACACGTAGTCCCAGCGGTTCACATGGAATACGTCGGTGATCAAGGGGGTGCCCAGGATGAAGCGCACCTGGTCGCGGGTCTGCCCGGCCGACAATTTCTGAACCATGTCGGGTGTCACGAAGTTGCCCTGCTGGATGTCCATCCGGTAGGGCGTCACGATATTGGGAACAAAGCGACGCGTATTCGAATCGGTCGCGCAGCCGGCCAAAAGCATGAACAGCGCGAGAATCGACGTTCCGGAGACGGCAGGGCGTGGGGCGTGCGGTAGGCAGGGATGCAAAGTGGGTCGGGTGCCGTCGGACAAACCCGGTATGATACTTGAACCCCCAAGGCCGGCCGTCGCAAGCGGTACTTTTGCGCGCATACACCCAGGCCCGAGAGCCCCATGCCGAACAACCCTCGCCCCGCGAAAGCGGCTGGACAGCAACACCAGGACCTGCGCAGCATGGGGTTGAAGGCGACCGGCCCGCGCCTGCGCATCCTGGAGCTGTTCCGCAGCGGTGGCGTGCGCCACATGAGCGCCGAGGACGTATACCGCCGCCTGCTCGCCGAGGAGATTGAGGTCGGCCTGGCAACCGTGTACCGGGTACTCACCCAGTTCGAGCAGGCCGGGCTCCTGGTTCGCCACCACTTCGAGTCCGGCAAGGCTGTCTTCGAGTTCAACGAGGGTTCGCATCATGACCATCTGGTGTGCATCACTTGCGGACGCGTCGAAGAGTTCCACGACACGGAGATCGAGGCGCGCCAGAACCGCATCGCCAAGGAGCGCGGCTTCGTCCTGCAGGATCATTCACTGTCGCTCTATGCGGATTGCGTCAAACCCGACTGTCCGCACCGCCACGCCGGGGTCAGCGCGGTCGCCGTGCCCTGACCGGGGCGAGAGGCGCCGGTAGCACGCCGCCCCGCGGGCGCGCGCATCCTCGCGCTAGCTGCAGGGTAGCCTCTGGGCAATAGTCCCCCGGTGGAACCAGCATCATAGCGGCGTAGACTCGCCACGCAATACCAGACTTGGAAGGCGCAGCCGATGAGCCCACCCCCGACCGGACAAAGCGCGCTGGCCCGGCGCGCCCGCTTTGCCAGCGGTCTCCTGCTGTTCGCTTTTGTGGCCAGTCACCTCATCAACCATGCGACCGGGCTGGTTTCCCTGGACGCCATGGAAGCCGTGCGCCGGGTGTTCGGCGCACTGTGGCGCAGCATCCCGGGAACCGTGGTTCTGGCGGCAGCGGCACTCATACACCTGGGGCTGGCCTATTGGGCGATCTACCACCGTCGCCAGTGGCGCATGCCCGCCGCCGAGGCATGGCAACTCCTGCTCGGGCTGGCGATTCCGCTCCTGGTGATCGATCACGTCGCCGGCACCATCGTCGCCCATCACCAGTATGGATTCGACCCGTCCTACCGCATGCTCGCCTATTACTTCTGGGAAGCGCGCCCGGACCGGGGCTTGCTGCAGTCCATCCTGGTGCTGGTGGCCTGGTCGCATGGCTGCATCGGCATTTCCTACTGGCTGCGCTTGAAGCCCTGGTTTGCGCGCCATGCGTCGATCCTGGTTGCCATTGCAGTGCTGATGCCGGTGCTGGCCTTGCTGGGGTTTGCGCAGGCCGGGCGCGAAGCCACCGCGGCGCTGCGCGAGCCCGGTCAACTGCAGGCGCTGGCGCGCTCGATCAAGCTCTTGAGCGCGGCCGAGCAAAAGGTCGTTTTCGACCGCGCCGATCGGCTCAAGGTCGCCGTCGTCGGCCTCTTGCTTCTGACTCTTCTGGCACGAGCCTGGCGCATCCGGCGCGAGTCACGCGCGTCCCTGCGCATTACCTATCCCGGGGGACGCCAGGTGCAGATGGCGCTTGGGCTCTCGGTGCTCGAGTGCAGCCGGCGCGAGCGCATCCCGCACGCCTCGGTCTGCGGCGGCCGCGCGCGCTGCTCCACCTGCCGCGTGCGCGTGACCGCCGGCGTGACACAGCTTCCTGCGCCCTCGGCCGAAGAGGCGAGCCTCCTCAAGCGCGTGCGCGCCGGCCCGCAAGTGCGCCTGGCCTGCCAGTTGCGCCCGGTCGCCGATCTCGGCGTGATCCCGCTCATCCCGGTCGGCATGGACGCCGCCGTCGCCTTGAGCGACGGCGGCCGCATGGCCGGGCAGGAGCGCGAATTGGTCGTGCTCTTCGCCGACCTGCGCGGCTTCACGCGCATCTCCGAGTCGCGCATGCCCTACGACGTGGTGTTCCTGCTGAACCGCTATTTCGAAGTCACCGGCGGCGCCATCGAAGCCGCCGGCGGTGTTGCCAACCAGTTCACCGGTGACGGCATCATGGCGCTGTTCGGTATCGCCACCGGGCCGGAGGATGCGGCGCGCCAGGCGCTCGCGGCCGCGCGCGGCATGCAGGAGGCGTTGGCCGGCCTGTCGACCGAACTCGCCGAGGAACTGCCCGAGCCGCTCCGGCTTGGCATCGGCATCCACTCAGGGCCGGCGGTGGTCGGGCACATGGGACGCGGGGTCGCCACCTACCTGACCGCGGTCGGCGACACCGTCAATACCGCAAGCCGCCTGCAGGATGCGACCAAGCGCTTTGGCTGCCAGCTGCTCGTCTCGCGCGCGCTTGCCGAGCGCGCCGGGCTGGACGTCGCCGGATTCGCGCACGAGGAAATCACCGTGCGCAATCGCGACACGCCGATCGCAGTGATCGTCATTCCCGAGGTCGCGGCCCTGCCGAATCTGCCTGCGTCCAACGCGCTGGTCGCAGCGTAACTTGCGGGCATGAGCATCGATTCGGTCGCGGCACGCGGCGCCGGTCGCTGGTGGTCGCGTGCGCAGGGCTGGCTGGCCGGCACCGCCGGCGGCGCGCTGCCCGAGCATGCGCGTCGCGAACTCGATGCCCAACGCGCCAGCAACGAAATCCTGGTGGTCTGGATCCAGGCGGGGTTGCTGGCGACCTTCGCGCTGCTCTACACGCTCTCGCGCAAGACCTTTCCGGAGGGTGTCGCATTTCGCCCGGTGCCCTGGGCGCTGTCGATCTACGCTGTGTTCATCGCGCTGCGCCTCTTCCTCGCCTACCGCGGCAGCCTGAAGCTGCCTCAGCTGGTGCTGGCGGTACTGGCCGACATGACGCTCCTGATGGTGACCATCTGGAGCTTTCACCTGCAGTACGGCCAGCCGCCCGCGTTCTACCTGAAGGCGCCGACGCTTTTCTATGTGTTCATCTTCATCGCCCTGCGCACGCTGAGCCTGGTGCCAGGACTGGTGCTCGCCGCCGGTTTAGCCGGCGCCGGCGGCTGGCTGGCGCTTGTGGCCATCGCCCTGCACGCGCCGGGCGGCATGGCGCTGATCACGACCGACTATGTCGCCTATCTGACCACGTTGTCGGTACTGGTGGGCGGCGAGGTCGACAAGGTCCTGTCGATCGTCATCGTCTCGATCCTGCTGGCGATCGCGACCGCCCGCGCCCGTTCACTGCTGCTGCGCGCAGTGGCCGGCCAGGCGGCCGCGTCGCAGCTGGCGCGCTTTTTCGCGCCGGACGTGGCCGCCACCATCCTGGCCTCGGATGAAATCCTGCGGCCGGGCGCGGGCCGGCAGACCGAGGCCACGGCCATGTTCATCGACATGCGCGGCTTCACGCGCATCGCCGCCGAGGTGCCGCCGCGTGAGCTGGTGGCCCTGCTTGGCGAATATCAGCGCATCGCGGTGCCCATCGTAGAGCGGCATCACGGCAGTGTCATGACCTACCTGGGTGACGGCATCATGGTCACCTTCGGCGCAATGCGCGCGAACCCCGCGCATGCGGCCGATGCGTTTGCATGCGCGACGGAATTGCTGGATACCCTGGGCGAATGGGCGCGGGTGCGCGCGGCACGCAAGCTGTCCGCGCCGGGCATCGGCATCGGCATCGAGGTCGGAACCGTCACCTGCGGTGCGATCGGCGACGAGGGGCGTCTGGAGTACGCCGTGATCGGCGACGCGGTCAACCGCGCCGCCAAGCTGCAGAACCAGACCAAGGCCGAAGGGGTGCGTGCCCTGGCGACCCAGCACGCACTCGCACGCGCCGTGGCGCACGGCCACGGCGGCGCGCGTTGCGAGCGTATCCTGGCTGCGCGGCCGGTGACCGGCATCGCCGAGCCGGTCGACCTGGTAGTGATCGAGTAGTCGGCGGTGGTTGTGCTTCAGCGCCGGTCCGGATAGCTGGCCGCCATGCCGGCACGCACGTCCTGCTGTATGCCGTACTGCGGAAACGGGTAGCGCAGGCCGTTCTTGCCCAGGGCCTGCATTCCCTCCAGGGCCTTGGCGATGAGTTCCGGCTTGAGCGCCATCAGCATCTCGTCATCCAGAACCCCGCCATAGCGGCGCTCGGCGAAGCAGGGAATCGACAGGCTGGGTTGGCCGGTGGCGAGCGCCCTGCCCCACGAGTCGGCGCAGGCGGACTCGCCGACCACGCTCCAGTCGAAACGCTGGTAGCCCGACCATTGCAGGCCGTTGATGAAGTACATCATCGCCCCGGGGGTCGCGTAGAAGAGCGCGATATCAGGAGCTTCAAGCCGGCCGCTGGCCAGGGGCGAGACGGCCAGCGCGCGATAGCGCCCCGCCGGCACGCAGTGCATCGCGCTCTGGTGCGCGCGCGAATCTTCGACGGTTGCGTACCAGACGCCGGCCATGTGCGCGCCGGAGCGCCATTTCTCGTCCTGCCCGCCCAGGCCCACCACCGACCGGCACTGGTCGCCGACCAGATCCGCGGCAGTGACACCGGCGGTCCAGCCCAGGCGCGCGGCCTGGGCGACGATCTGGTCGAGCGTATGCACACTGGAATTCGGCCGGCGGATGCCCTTGACCGCGGCCATCGCCTCGACCGTCTCGAAGAGCTGCATGCCGAAGGGGATGGCGCGCAGTTTGAGCACGCGCTCGAGTTGCGCCGCGGCTTCGGGAAGTGAAAATGTGGTCGTCATGGGCACTCCGGGCATGGGGTGGTGATCCCGCATTATGCGCGGCGCGCCGGGGGTAGAATCGATTGCCTCGATCCTCGCAATCGCTCCTTCTTTTCGGAAGACTCCGCATGACGGCAGGCAAGATGCATCGATTGGGCGCCCTTGTTCTGGGCTGTGCCCTCGCACTCACCAGCACGGCAGGCCTCGCGCAACGCGCGCCCGAGGCGGTGGTCAAGGAGGTCGTCGACGCCGCGGTGGCAGCGCTCAAGTCGGAACGTGCGCGCCAGTCCGGGCCCATCCCGATTGAAGCGGCGCTGGCGATCACGCGCAAGAGCATCGTCCCGCATGTCGACTTCGACCGCATCACGCGCGACGCGGCCGGGCGCGCCTGGGCCGGCGCCAGCGCGGCGCAGCGCAGCGCGCTGACGCGCGAGTTCAGCACCCTCCTGACCCACGTGGTGGCGCGCCTGATTGCGACCTACGAGGATGAGGAGTTCGTGGTCGAAGCTGCCAATCCTGCCAAGGAACCGGTGGTGGTGCGCATCAACGTGCGCCAGGTGAGGAGCCCCGGCGAATCGCCGATGCAGCCGATGTTCGTCAGCGTGCATCGCGCCGGGCAGACCTGGCGCATTCACGAACTGCGCGCCGAGAATGTCCAGATCGTGCGCCTCTACAGCGCCAATTTCGCGGTGGTCATGGAGCGCGACGGCGGCATGGACGGGCT